>JAXIPH010000297.1:0-3879 GCA_045403035.1 Thermoleophilia bacterium
CGCGGCGCTTCCGCGGCCCGCCGCGCTCGCGCCGCCACCGCCGCCCGCGCCACTCGCCGCGCCCGCGGCGCCCGCGGCGGCGGTCCGGTCCCCGCCCGAGCCGCGGGGGATGACCTGCGCCGGGCTCTCGCTGCTGGTTCCGGGCGCCGGCCAGATCCATGGCGGCCGGACGCGGCGCGGCCTCGCGATCCTGGCCGGGGTCGCGGCCCTCCTCGTTGGCGCGGTGGCGCTCGCCGCCCAGGGGACGACGTACCTCCTCGGCCAGGCCGTGCGGACCGACGTGCTGCTGGGCGCCCTCGGCGCCAACGCCGCCCTGCTGCTCGCGCGCGGAGGCGTCGTCGCCGACGCCTGGCGCCTGGGGCGCCGCCCCGCCGCCCGGCTGTCGCGCGCCGCGATCCTCGGGACACTCCTGGCGGTCGTCGCTCTGCCGCACGTGCTGGCCGGCTGGTACCAGTGGAGCGCCTACGACGCGGTCCGGACGATCTTCCTCGACGTCGACCCCGCCGACATCCCGCCGGCGCTGCCCTTCCAGCTGACCCCGGAGCTCAACCCGCGCACCCCGCCGCCGCCCGCATGGCCGGAGGGGGGACGGCTCACCGTGCTCCTCATCGGCGGCGACGCGGGCCCGGGCCGCGACGGCCTGCGGACGGACACGATGGTGGTGGCGACGCTCAACACCCGCACCCGGCGGGGGGCGCTCCTGTCGCTGCCGCGCAACCTGGCGGAGGTCCCGTTGCCCCCGCGCGCGGCCGGGCTGGTGCCCGGCGGGCGGTTCCCCGACATCCTGAACGCCCTCTACGGCTGGGCCACGGCGCACGCCGATCTCTTCCCCGGCCGCGATCCCGGCGCCACCGCGCTGAAGCAGGTGGCCGCCAACCTGACGGGGCTGCGCGTCGACTACTACGCGCTCGTGGACTTCCGCGGCTTCGTGGAGATGGTCGACGCCCTCGGCGGGGTGACCGTCACCCTCCCGCGCCCGGTGCTCGACCGAGTGTCCCCGCCGGAGGAGGGCGAGGACTGGATCCGCATCGACCTGGCCGCCGGCCGCCAGCGCCTGGACGCGCGGGAGGCCTTCGCGTACGTCCGGGCGCGCAGCCAGAGCTCGGACTACGAGCGCATCCGCCGCCAGCGCTGCATGGTGGCGGCGCTGGCCCAGCAGGCCGACGCCGGGCGGCTCCTCACGGCCTTCCCGCGGATCGCCGGCGCGGCCCGGCGCAACGTGCGCACCGACATCCCGCGCCGGGTCCTGCCCGACCTCATCCGCCTGGTCGCCGGGGTGGACCGGCGGCGGGTGGTGTCGCTGGGCTTCACCCCCCCGGCCTACACGACCGGCTTCGTGGGACCGGGCTATCCGGTGCCCGACATCCCGGCCATCCGGGCGGCCACGCGCACCGCGATCTCCGGCGCGGGCGCCCGCGGGGCGCGGAACCTCGGCGGGGAGGTGTGCGGGTGATCGCCCGCCGGAACGCCCCGGGGGTTGCGCCGGGACCCCGGGCTCGCTTGCATCGAGGCGTACCCGCCATGCTGGGAGGGCCGATGCCCGCCGTCACACCACGAATCCTCGTCATCGTCGGAGCGGTGGCCGCCATCGCCGGCTGGGCCGTCGCGGCTCACGGCCGCCGCCGGCGCGTCCTCGAGGCCTGCCGCAAGGCCCGCGACCGCGTCGCCGCCCTCGCCTCGCGCAACGGAGCGCCCGACGCCGTGGAGGAGGCGTCGCTCGAGTCGTTCCCGGCCTCGGACCCGCCCTCGTTCGGGGGCGCAGGGCTCTGAGGCGGGGGCTACCGGAAGATCGTGTAGCCCTCCCGCGACACCCGGAAGCCCGCGCCGAGCCCCTTGCGGGCCCGGCAGGTGAGGCCGGTGCGGCGTGAGGTGCAGCGGATGGAGCCCTTGATGAGGACGCTCTTGCCGTAGGCCAGGACCGTGCAGCGGTCCGCGCCGCTGGGCAGGCAGAGCGGCCCGATGTCGCCGCGGCACGAGCCCACGCTGACCTTGCCGTTGACA
Organism: Thermoleophilia bacterium; assembly: GCA_045403035.1. Classification (GTDB taxonomy): domain Bacteria; phylum Actinomycetota; class Thermoleophilia; order Miltoncostaeales; family Miltoncostaeaceae; genus CAVXDY01. Next base: position 2,002 of record JAXIPH010000297.1, read on the forward strand.
AGGGAGATCTCGCTGCCGAACCAGTCGACGTCGCAGCTGGCGGGCCGCTTGGGCACCTTCGGCCACGAGTGCTTCTGCACGAGGCAGTCGACCGAGGCGCCCGGGGTGTCGAACCCGCCGATGCAGTCGATGTTCCCGGACGGGGTCGTGAAGTGCACGATCTTCGCGGCCGCGACGGCCGGGAAGGCCAGCGCGATCGCGACGATTGCGGCGACGAGCAGCCGGGCGGGGCTCACGCCGCCAACCCTATCTGTCAGGCGGCCGGCGGCTCCACCCCGCACCGGAGGTCCACGGGCTCGCCGCCCTCGGCCAGCGAGTCGCCCGCCCGCAGCGGGCCCACGACCATCCCGGGGGCGACCGGGCCCAGGTCGGCGATGCGCATCTTCGCCCGGCAGACCGGCTGCGCGACGGCCGTGAAGGCGTCCTCGGCCAGCCGCCAGGCCTCCTCGGCGCTGCGGGCCGCCACCACCACCTGCTCGTGCTGGAAGGGGCCCTCCCAGCCGCTCGTGGCGGCGAAGAGGCGCAGGCCGGCGTGCGAGGGCATCCCGAAACGGTACCGCCGCTAAGGATTTCGCGTCGGATGTCGAATAGGCGCGTCGACGGACACCGACGGGAGGGTCCATGAGGGTCGTACGACGCGCGCTGGTGCTCACGGCCTGCCTCGGCCTCTCGGGGGCCCCGGCTCTCGCGGGCGCCGCCCCGCCCCCGCCCGGGATCCACGTCGCCTCGTTCAAGGCCCCGCCCCGCGTCGACTGGCGCGACCGCGCGGCCATCACCGGGAGCGTCGCCCCCGCGGCGGCCGTCCCCGTGGTCATCGAGCGGCTCGTGGGCGACGCCTGGCAGCCGGTCGCCACGACCTCCTCGGCGGCCAACGGCCGCTTCGCCCTGAAGCTCAGGATGGAGAGCCCGGGCAACCTGCGCGCCAGCGTGCTGGCCGCCGACGGCACGGCGATGCCGGGCGACCGGCGCTTCGTGAGCGTGCGGCGCCGCGTCAGCCTGCGGGTGAGGTCGGTGCGGTTCGAGAACATCTCCGGCCGCCCGTTCCTCGCCACCGGCGCGGTCGTCCCGGCCAAGCGGGGGGAGCGGGTGGCGATCGAGGGCTCGGTGAACGGGCGGCCCTTCCACAGGATCGCGGGCGCCACGGTCCGGCGCGGGCGGATCACGACCATCTTCACGCCCCCCTCGGGGGGTCGCTGGCGCTTCCGCCTGGTGGCCGCGGCCCGCCCCGGCAGGGACTCGGGAGGCCGCGGCGCCGCGAAGGCGCTCGACGTGTTCCCGGCCAACAAGCACCACGTGCCCGCCTCCGCGCCGAACTACCTGGTGCAGGAGATCCGCGAGACGATCCTCTACTACTACCGGCACGGCCAGCTCATCCGGGCGCTGCCGGTGGTCTTCGGCAAGTCCTCCACCCCGACGCCGGTGGGGCGCTTCGCCGTCTACTCCAAGACGGCCGGACCCAGCTCCGCCTTCGGCCCGCTGGTGCTGTGGTACCACCGCGGCTACGGAATCCACGGCACCAACCAGGAGTACCTCCTGGACCAGCCGCCGCGCTACTACTCGCACGGCTGCACCCGGAACTACAACACCAACATCCTCTGGCTGTGGCCGCGCGTTCCGGTGGGCACGCCGGTCCTCAACCTGGGCTGATCTCCCCACCCCGCCCCGGGCCGCGCGCCCGGGGCGGGGTGCTACCGTCGGCCAGATGCGGATCCGGCCTCTCGCCCTCGCCGGGGCCGCGATCCTGGCCGGCACCCCGGCGGCCGCCTCCGGCGCGTGGAGCCCCCCCGTCCGGGTGTCGGCGCACGACGGGGCGGCCTATCTCTCCGTGACCCCCGCCCTGGGGGCCGGCCCGGCCGCGCGCGCGGCCGGGCTCCGACG
>JAXIPH010000074.1:0-5825 GCA_045403035.1 Thermoleophilia bacterium
AGGCCGAGGATCGCCGACGCCACGCGGAACGGCACGATCACGGCGACGTACTGGACCTCGATCGAGTACTGGGGGACCCAGTCCGCGAGGATGTTGATGAGCAGCTCGGGCAGCGCCCCGGCCGCGAGGAGGGGGGCGGCCAGCGACAGGAAGGCCAGGGGGAGGAGGAGCGCGCCCACGTAGCTCAGGCGGTCGTAGGAGGCCACGAGCTCCACGGCCTCCCAGGGACGCGTGAGGAGCGTCTGCGCGATGCCACCCCCGTCCGGGCCGAGCGATTGGTAGCGGTCGACGAACTCCGACCCCTGGCCGGCGTTGAAGTGGGGGATCACCACCAGGACCGCGAACGCCACCCACGCCAGCGAGGCGGCGGCGAGGGCCGCCCCGTAGCGGCGCCCGAGCCCCCGGACCACCATCCAGAGGCCGAGCATTGCGAGGGCGAGCCCCACCTCCTCCTTGGTGAGGGCGGTCGGCACGGCGAGCACCGACAACAGCACGTAGCGGCGCTCCTCGGCGGCCCAGATGCAGAACATCAGCAGGGGCGCCGCCAGCGTGACCGGGTGGAACTCGGTGACGGTGGCCCACTGCAGGGGCGGGTAGAGCAGGTAGACGGCGGCGGCGGCCACGGCCAGGCGATCGTCGGCGAGCCACCGCCTCCCGAGCCAGAAGGCGGGCAGCGCGCCGGTGGCCACGATGACGGCCTGGGCCACCAGGAGCCCCTCGGGGAGCACGCCGGTCCACGCGAGGGGGGTGAACAGCACCAGGATCGGGTCGACGTGTGCGCCGAGGCGGGAGAACTGGTGACCCAGGATGTCGGTGGTCTCGAGCGGCCGCCCCTGGGCCGTGCTCCAGACCGCCTGGACCATGTTCCCGAGGTCGAACCGCCCCGCCCAGAACGCCCGCTGCCGCGCGATGGACAGGGAGGAGAAGAGCCCGGCGTAGAGCGCCATCATCGCCCAGACCGCCGCCTGCGGAGCGCGCGGCCGGCGCGCGGCCCACACCGCGCCGGGCCGGGGGCGCGAGCGCGGGACCTTGGGCGTGGGGACGCCGGGGGCCGTGACGCTCACCGCCGGTGCCGGTCCACCAGAACGACCACGGCGATGAACGCGAGCTCGACCAGGGTCATGACGAGCCGCGTCCCGACCGAGAGGGCCACCGCCACCCCGGTGGGGACGTTCTGGGCCAGCGCGAGCGCGAACGCCCCCTCCCGCACCCCGAGCCCGGAGGGGAACAGGAAGGCCACGACGGAGATGGCGAACGAGACCAGGAAGGCCAGGCCCACGAAGGCCGGGCTGCCGGCCTCGGGGCCGGCGGCCGAGCGGACCAGCAGCCAGACGCCCACGCAGAGCAGGGTGGCGATGACCGTGTACCAGCCGATCAGGGCGGCCAGGGGCCGGGGGGTCAGCAGGACGGGCAGCGGCTCCCGGCGGGCCTTCCGCAGCAGCCACGAGGACATCGGCCCGAAGACGCGGGGGTGCAGCACGACGAGGCCCAACGGGAGGAGCGCCAGCAGCCACACCTGCACCGCCCCGGCGGTGCCGAAGAGGACCACGAACAGCACCGAGCCGGCCGCCGCCACCCCCAGCGTGAGCAGCTGCTCGTAGACCGTCGCCGCGACGGTGACGCGCCGGGGGACGCCGTGGTCGTAGCTCATCACCACCCGGCTCACGACCATCAGGAACTTCCCGGGGACGTACCTGCCCAGCAGCGAGCGAGCCCAGATGGAGAGCGTCGTGCGGGCGGGCGGTCCGCCGGCGTGCAGGCGGTCCACGATGGCGCCGTACCCCACGCCGCTCGCCAGGTAGAAGAGCCCGATCACGACGACGCCGAGCGACAGGACACCCGGCTCGATGTCCCAGTCGTACTCCGACACCGTCGCCCAGCCGTCCACGAGCGCCCAGCCGAGGAAGCCGAGCACCAGCACGCCGGCCGCGAGCCCTCCCCAGCGCCGCCACGGGCCCGCCGCGGGGCGGGCGACGGCTTCGCTCGACCTACTGGTCACCGCGGCGCGCCACCGCGACGAGGCCGTGGTAGCCGGGGCGGCGGCCGCCGAACGCCGTGTCGATCTCGAGGACCGCCCGCACCAGGCGCGCGGCGATCCTCGGCGGGCCTCCACCAGCGGGACGACGGCCGTCGCCGGCCGTCAGGCGGCGGCGCAGGACGCGCCGGTAGACCTGCCGGTGATAGAGGCCGGTCAGGGGGAAGCCCCAACCCGCGACCTCGACGGACGTGAGGCCGGCGCCCTCGAGCAGGCCCGCGAGTCCGGGCACGGTGTAGCGGCGGCGGTGCCCCGCCCAGCGGTCGGTCCAGTCGTAGCGGTACGGGTTGGCGGGAACCGTCACGATCAGGAGGCCCCCCGGCCGGAGGACGCGGTGCAGCTCGGCGGCGGCGGCCGCGTCGTCGTCGAGGTGCTCCAGCACCTCCGCGCACACCGCCGCGTCGAAGGCGGCGTCCGGCAGGTCAAGGCGCTCCAGGTCGCCCCGCAGCACGGGGTTGTCGGCCGCCGCGGCCCCCAGGCGCGCGCGCGTCCAGTCGCAGAGCTCCGCGCTGGCGTCCACCGAGGTCACCCGCAGGCCCGCCTCCACCAGACGCAGGGTCAGGCTCCCGGCGCCCGCGCCGGCGTTCAGGACCTCGGGGCCCGGCAGCGCGGGCAGCAGGCGGCGCAGGACGAGCGCCTCGCGGTAGGCGTGGCGCGGCCCGAACAGCTCGGGGCTGTCACCCCAGTCGTGGACGCGGTCGGTCGTGGCCATCCCGGGAGGTTAGAGCGATGCGAGCGCGTCCCGCAGCCGCGTCGCCACCGCGGCGGGCGCCCCGCGCTCCAGGTAGGCGGCGCGGGCGGCAGAGCCGATGGACGCCCGCAGGACGCGATCGCCCGCGAGGCGCGCCAGCGCCTCCGCCAGCGCCGGGGCGTCCCCGGGCGGCACCAGGAGCGCCGTGCGCCCGTCCTCCAGCTCCTCCCGCGCGCCCGGAGTGCCGGCCGTCACCACCGGCCGGCCGGCGGCCATCGCCTGCCACACCTTGTTGGGCACCACCCGCGCCGCCTTGGGGCTGGTGCCGAACACCCCGAGGCAGATCGCCGCCCCGGCCACCGCCGCGCCCAGCTCCTCGTAGGGCAGCCAGCGCTCCCAGGTGAGGCCCACGGGGCGGTCGCGGGCGAGCTCGGCCTCCAGCCACGGCCCGAGCTGCCCGTCGCCGATCAGGCGCAGCGGCGGCGAGGAGGGTGCCCGGGCCGCCTCGATCACCGCCCCGATCCCGTGGAGCGGGGCGAGCTTGCCGTAGAAGAGCGCGTGCGCCGGACCCTCGGGCTCCGGCAGGTGCGGAAAGCGGTCGGGCTCCGCGCCCACCGGAACCACCACGATCCGCTCGCGCGGGACGTCGAAGCGCTCCGCGAGCCAGGCGGCGCCCGCCCCGGTGTCGGCCATCACCAGGTCGGCGAGCCGCAGGGAGAGGCGGTCGATGCCCGCCAGCGCCGCGGCACTCGCCCGGTCGGCGCGACCGCGATCCCCGGCCAGGGTGTCGGCCAGCGAGATCATCATGTCGACCACCAGTGGCACCCCCCGTGCCCGGGCCACGCACCAGGCCGGCACGGCGTCGGGCTGGGCGGGATAGCCGGCCACCACGGCGTCCACGCGACCCTCGTGGGAGACCTCGTGGGCCAGGCCCCCCCAGGCCCGCGCGTAGCCGAGGCCCGCGCGCGCCAGCGGGCCGGGGCGCAGGAAGGCGCCCGCCTTGTGCCGCTGCCGCTCCCACACCGGGCGATGGTGCTCCACCACCTCCACCCCGATCTCGCGCAGCCCGCGCACGAGCACCCGCGCCCGCGGGTAGTCCCGCTCGTAGGTGCCGAGCCACATCACCCGCACGACGGACCGCCCGGCGCGCTCAGCGGATGACGCGCTCGACCCGCGAGCGGGCCTCGTCGTCCTGGGGTCGCAGGTGGTATCGCTGGATCATCTCGCTGACCAGCCCGATGGTGAACAGCTGGACGCCCACGACGATCATCAGCACCCCGAGCAGGAGGAGCGGCCGGTTGCCGATGCCCTCCCCCGTGAGCCGCAGGACCGCGAGGTAGGCGCAGATGACCACGCCGGCGGCGATCAGCAGCATCCCGGCACCGCCGAAGAGGTGCATCGGGCGCTGGCGGAAGCGGCCGACGAACAGGATCGTGAGCAGGTCGAGGAAGCCGCGCACGTAGCGCTCGAGGCCGTACTTGCTGCTCCCGAAGGCTCGCGGACGGTGGTTGACCGCCAGCTCGCTCACGCGGAATCCCTCGTTCGCCGCCAGCACCGGGATGTAGCGGTACTGGTCGCCCGTGAGGGCAAGGGAGCGGACCACCTCGGCGCGATACGCCTTGAAGCCGCAGTTCAGGTCGTGCAGCGGGACACCGGACATGCGGGAGGTGACGCCGTTGAAGACCCGCGACGCCGCGCGCTTGCTCCACGAGTCCTGGCGCTCGCGCTTCCAGCCGCTCACGAGGTCGGCGCCCGACTCGAGCTCGGCCAGCAGCCGGGGGATCTCGGCCGGGTCGTCCTGCAGGTCCCCGTCGATGGTGACGATGGCGTCGCCCTGGGTCTCGCGAAAGCCCGCCATGAGGGCTGCGGCCTTGCCGAAGTTGCGCCGCAGGCGCACCACCGCGATCTCGGGCTCGGCGGCGGCGAGGTCGGCGAGCACCTCGGACGTGCCGTCGGTGGACCCATCGTCCACGAACAGCACCTCGGTCCGGCGGCCGAGGGTCCGGAGGACCGCCAGCAGCTCCTGCGCCAGGGGTCGCACCGACTCGCGCTCGTTGTAGACCGGGATGACCACCGAGACGAAGGCGAGGCGTGCGGCCACCGGGTCCGACTATAGCCGGGGTTCGGAGGCGATCCGGCGACGGGGGCGCGCGGCGGCGCGCGCCTTGCGGGCGCGGAGCAGGACGTGCAGGGCCATGCTCCAGACGCAGGCGACCACCAGCGCCGTCGCGATCGGGCCCACCGCCCCGCGCGCCCCGCTGGTGGTGGTCACCATCAGGTACCACGCGGCGAAGACGGGGTTGGAGTCGAGGTGACCCGACATGTTCAGGACCAGGACGAGGATCGGCAGCGCGGCCACGACGGCCAGGGCGACCAGCTGCCGGGTGCGCCGCGCGGCCGTGCCCACCGCCGCCGCGTGGGCCGCGGGCAGGGCCAGGACCAGGGCGAAGGGGCTCACGATCCACAAGAGCACCAGCACGACGGCGAGCGCCACCAGCGCCGCGGTGCCCTCGGCGGCCGGGGGGACGCCAAGGCGACGGGCGCGCCGTCGCGTCCACACCGCCACGGCCCCCCCGGCCGCGACGGCCACCACCAGGCCCAAAGCGGCGGTGGCGCCGAAGCGGGCCTCGGCCGGGAGGGGCGGCACACCGGCCGCAGGGCGGGGGAGCAGGCCCCCCAAGGACAGCAGGTAGGCCACGGCCAGGGCCGCGAGCAACGGCAAGGCCCGCAGCCCGACCGCGCGGACCCCGGGGGCGAGGGGCACCCGGGCCCGGCGCAGCGCGGCGACGCCGTCGACCGCCAGCGCCAGCACCGGCAGGGCCAGGAGAAGGAGCGCGAGGCGCGTCGCGGTCGGGCGCAGGCGCTTTCCGGCCAGCTCCAGGCCGCCGTCGGCGACGGGCGCGCGCGCGGTGGAGTCCAGGGTGCCCAGGAGGTCGTTGGCCGCGTTGGCCACCAGCTCCATCCGCTCCTCGGTGGGCGCCGGCGCCGGGGCGAGGGGCGAGTCGGAGCGACCGGAGAGCGTCACGGCCGAGAGGCCCAGGCCGATGGCCGCGCCCTGGTCGCCGAAGGTCTGCGGCACCGCGAGCCCGAGGAGCTGAT
>JAXIPH010000219.1:0-3895 GCA_045403035.1 Thermoleophilia bacterium
GGAAAGGCATTTCTCATCTACTGGTCGTCGGACCAGGACCGGATCTGGGTGCGGTGGTGGCGGCTCGGGCACTACATCCCCTGAAGCTCGCGGCGGCGGACCCCACTCTCGCCACCGCCCTCGACGCTCCCCTCGGAGTGCTTGGCCAGACCGTCCCCCACAGCACCTCGCTGGGGCTGTACGTCCACGTGCCGTTCTGTACGAAGCGTTGTTACTACTGTTCGTTCAATACGGCTCCGCTGGAGCGGCCGGCGGAGATGCGACGATACGTAGACGCCGTACGGCGGGAGATCAGCCTGCTCGCTGAAGCTCCCTGGGCCTCGGGCGTGGGAATCGGGACGATCTTCCTCGGTGGCGGCACGCCTTCGCTGCTGGCGGCCGACGATCTTGCCGCGCTCCTCGACGACGTGCGCGCGGCTTTCGCGGTGGCGCCCGGGGCGGAGATCACCGTCGAGTGCAATCCGGAGAGCGTGGATCGCGTGAAGCTGGCCGCCTATCGGGCCGCCGGCGTGAATCGGATCAGCCTGGGGGTGCAGTCGCTCGATGACGGGATCTTGCCGCGGCTGGGGCGACTGCACGACGCGCATGGCGCCCGGGCGGCGTTCGAGACGGCGCGGGAGGCGGGGTGCGACAACGTCAGCGTCGACCTGATGTATGGGCTCCCGGAGCAGGATGCGGCGAGGTGGGCGCGCAGCGTCGACGGGGTGCTGGGCTGGGAGCCCGAGCACCTCTCGGCGTACGGGCTGACGCTCGACGCGGGCAGCCTGTGGGCGGTGACGGGTGTCGAAGGGCTGCCGGCGGAGGGGGCGGTGGTCGAGCAGTACTGGGCGCTGGCCCGCGCGGCCGCCGCACGCGGCTTCGAGCACTACGAGATCTCGAACTACGCGCGCCCGGGCTTCCGCTCGCGCCACAACCAGGTCTACTGGCGCGCGGCCGAGTATCTGGCCGTCGGCCCCGGCGCCTGCGGCTTCGTGGGCGACGTGCGCTACGCCAACGTCAAGGCGGTGCCGCGCTACTGCGCGACGCTGGAGGCGGGCGCGCTGCCGATCGACAGGTCCGAACGCCTCACGCCTCGCCAGCGTCTCGGCGAGCGGCTGATCCTCGGCCTCCGGCTCGTGGATGGCGTGCCGCGGGCGTGGCTCGACGCCCGCGTGGCGGGCGACGCCGCCCTCGCCCGCACGCTCGCGACCTGGTACCAGGCCGGGTTGCTGGCCGAGCGCGACGAGCGCGTGGCGCTGACCGAGGCCGGCTTCCTCGTCTCCGACGCCCTCTTCGTCGATCTGGTTTGACATGGGGGCCCCGACATGGCCCCCAAACCCCCAACGCTCGTCGCCCCCCGGCAAAGCCGTGGTGCTCCTCGACCTCCCGCCGCCTGCAGGGCCCCGACATGGCCCCACACCCCTCGACGGCGGCGACATTACCTCGAAGGGAATTGACCGGTTCCACCCCGACCGCGATCCTGCCGCGTATACCGAGAGGAGAAAGCGCGATGACCGTCGATCCCGCTGCCGTCACCGAGCGCTTCAAGGGCACGCTGGGCGAGCTGCTCGGCATCCGGTTCGTCGAGGCCGGCCCCGACCGGGTGGTGGCCGAGCTCACGTACCGGGGCGAGCTGACGACCATCGGCGGCAGCCTGCACGGCGGCACGCTGATGGCCCTGGCCGACACGGTCGGCGCCGCCGCCACCGTGCTGAACCTGCCGCCGGGGGCCGGGACCACCACGCTGGAGTCCAAGACCAACTTCATGGCGGCCGGCCGCTCCGGCGTCGTGCGCGCGGAGGCCACGCCCCTGCATCGCGGCAAGCGCACGATGGTGTGGCAGACCCGCGTCACCGACGAGTCGGGGCGCCTGCTGTCGGTGACCACGCAGACGCAGATGGTGCTCGATGGGCGCTGACCGCGAGGTCTTCGGGGCCTGCCCGCTCGACTGTCCCGACACCTGCAGCTGGGTCGTGACCGTCCGCGACGGCGAGGCGATCGCGCTGCGCGGCGACCGGAGCCATCCCTACACGCGCGGTGCCCTGTGCGCGAAGGTGACCGGCCTGCTCGAGTACCGGCGCTCGCCCGACCGCCTGCTCCACCCGCAGCGCCGTGTCGGCGCCAAGGGCGAGGGCCGGTTCGTGCGCATCACCTGGGACGAGGCGCTCGACGAGATCGCCGCGCGCTTTCGGGACGTCATCGCGCGCCACGGCCCTCAGGCCATCTGGCCCTATTACGGCTCGGGCGGCATGGGGATGATCCAGGGCGTGGCCGGCTGCGGCCGCCGGCTCTGGAACGTGCTCGGCACCTCGCAGCACGCGATGACGATCTGCACGATCGCCGGCGGCTACGGCACCGGCTACACCCTCGGCGACAACCGGGTCGGCATGGACCCCGAGACGTTCGGCTCCTCGAAGCTGATCGTCCTGTGGGGCACGAACACGCTGACGACGAACCATCACCTGTGGAAGTACGTCGAGGCGGCGCGGCGTGACGGCGCCTACCTGGTCGCCATCGATCCGATCCGCACGCGCACCGCCGAGCGCGCCGACGAGCACGTGGCGCTGATCCCCGGCACCGACGCGGCGCTGGCGCTGGGACTGCTGCACGTCGTGGTCTCGCTCGGCCGCGAGGACCGCGAGTTCATCGACGCCCACACGACGGGCTGGGAGAGCTTCCGCCAGCGGATCCTCGAGTACCCGCCCGAGCGCGTGAGCGCGATCACCGGGATTCCGCGCGAGCGGATCGTCGCCCTCGGCCGGCGCCTGGCCCAGACGCGCCCGACCGGCATCCGCGTGACGATGGGCATGCAGCGCCACGCCGGCGGCGGCATGGCGGTGCGCACGATCACCTGCATCCCCGGCGTGACCGGCGACTGGCGCTATCCCGGCGGCGGCGCCGTCTACGACACGCGGGGGTTCTTCCGCGGCAACTGGAAGGCGCTGTGGCGCGACGACCTGCGCCCACCCGGCACCCGCACGCTCAGCATGACGCGGCTGGGCGAGTCGCTGCTAGAGGTCGACGACCCGCGCGTGATGGCGCTGCTCGTGTACTCGAGCAACCCGGTGGCGAGCGTACCGGATCAGAACAAGGTGCGGCGCGGATTGGCCCGCGAGGATCTTTTCACGGTCGTCGTCGATCACTTTCAGACGGACACGGCTGACTACGCCGACCTGCTGCTGCCCGCGACCATGCAGCCCGAGCACGCCGACCTGCTCTACGCCTACGGCCACATCTACGTCGCCTGGAACGAGCCGGCGGTGGCGCCGCCCGGCGAGTGCCTGCCGAACACCGAGATCTTCCGCCGGCTGGCGCACCGCCTCGGGGTCACCGAGCCGTGCGTGTACGACAGCGACGAGGCGATGGCCCGCCAGGTGCTCGACTCCAACGCCCCGGCCCTGGCCGGGATCACGCTGGAGCGGCTCCAGCGCGAGGGGTGGGCCCGGCTGAACGTGCCCGACCCGTCCGAAGCGGTCTGCCGCCTCGTGGTAGCAGCGCCCCCACCTCGTGCCCGCCCCGCCACCGCCGAGCGGAGCGACGCCGAGCGCTGACTCGAGAGGCTAGCGGACGCGGCGCGCGATTCGTTCGGCGGCGTCCGCCCAGCCCGCGTCGAACGGATGGCCCGGCTCGTCGAGATCGATGACCAGCGGCGTGTGGTCAGACGGCACCGGCTTGCCCTTGCGGGCTTCGCGGTCGATCTCGGCGGCGACGACGCGCGGGGCGACGCTCGAGGTCACGAGCAGGTGGTCGATCCGCATGCCGAAGTTCTTGTGGAAGTTGCCGGCGCGGTAGTCCCACCAGGTGAAGCGGCCGGGCTCGCGGTGGTGCAGGCGATAGGCGTCGGTGAGACCCCACGCGCACAGCCGGCCGAAGGCGGCGCGCTCGGGCGCGGAGACGTGGGTGCCGCCGTGGCAGG
>JAXIPH010000084.1:0-3444 GCA_045403035.1 Thermoleophilia bacterium
AGCGGGCGCGGCCAGATCGAGACGGTCCGGTACTGGAAATGGCGCCCCTGCCAGCCGAACGGCTGCGGCTCCGTCCACGCTCTCAGGATGAGCTCCATGCCCTCGTCGGTCCGCTCGCGGGCCTCCTGGGGAGTGAGGTCGTAGGTCATGGCCTCGTTCGCCGTCCCCCGCAGCAGCCCGACGACCAGCCGCCCCTGCGCCATGGTGTCGAGCATCGCCAGCTCCTCGGCCACGCGCACCGGGTTGCTGTGCGGAACGATCGGGCCCAGCAACGCGATCGTGATCCGCTTCAGGTGGGCGGCGATGAACGCCGCCGAGACGATCGGGGACGGGGTCAAGATGCGCGGGGAGTAGTGATGCTCGGAGACGCTCACCCAGTCGAAGCCGAGATCCTCGACGTACTCGAGCCGCTCGATCATCCCCCGGTAGGCCGCTGCGCCAGCGTCGCGGTCGTACGCCCCCGACGGCACCGGCCATTCGGGCGGCAGCGCCTCGGGCGCGCGGTAGCGCACGGTTTCGAAGAACGAGACCTTCACGGGGCGGGCGGCGCGACCGACACTCCCTGGACGTTGTTGCGCGAGATCGCCTCGGCCACGAAGCCCGCCGCCTTCACCTCCTCGACGAACCCCCGGAGGAACGTCGCGGAGGCGGCGCGGGCCTTCAGCGTGCCGATCGCTTGCTGGACGGCCGTGAACTGCCCGTCGAGCACGCGCGCGCCGGGGAGCTTCTGGACGTCGGTCAGCAGGCGCGGCCTCAGCCCCGACAGCACCTCGAGCTTGTCCTTGACGAACGCGTCGAGCGAGCCGTCGATCCCCTTGGTCAGCACCAGCTTGGCGTGCTTGATGTTGCGGCTCAGCCACAGCTCGTAGGCGCTCTTCTCGGCCACGGCGATGCGCACCCCTTCCCGGTCCACCTCCGCGACGGAGCGGATCGACGAGCCGGCGGGGACGAGGTAGGTCGCCGGGATCTCGAGGTAGGCCGCGGTGAACGCGATCTCGGCGGCGCGCTGCGGCTCCGCGCCGAGGAACGCCACGTCCCACACGCCGGTCCGCGCGGCGTCACCCAGCCCACCGGCGGTCTCGAACTTCGAGAACTCCACCGGCACCCCCAGCCGCCGGCCGAGCTCCCGCGCCAGGTCCGACGCGACGCCGCGGGGATCCGCCGCCGGCGAGCCCGGCGTGACGAGCAGGAAGTTGCCATGATTGAGGCCGACGCGGAGCTTGCCCGTCGGCGCCAGCTCGGAGTGCACAGCCGGAGAGATGTCATTCGCCATGGCGCCGGACGTTAGCACGAACAGGCCGAGGCCCGCTACGCCGAGTCGAGGGGCGCCCTTGTCAACACGCTCGCCCTTCGGCATGCTCCTCGACCAGGAGCCGACATGACTGCCACGCCCACCTCTCGCCCGCCCCGGCCGACCATCCTCCAGATCGACCTCGATGCCGCCGCCGCGAACGTCCGAGCCGTGCGCCAGCTGGTGGGGCCGGACCGGAAGATCTTCGCCGTGGTCAAGGCCGACGGCTACGGCCACGGCGCCGCCGAGGTCGGAGCCGTCTTCGTCGCGCATGGCGCCGACGCGCTCGCGGTCGCCGACCTCGCCGAGGGCATCCGCCTGCGCCAGCGCGGGATTGCCGCGCCGATCCTCGTCTACCCCAACTCGTTGCCCGAGGCCGCGCACGAGGCCATCGCCCACGGCCTCGTCCCGACGCTCGTGGATCTCGACTCCGCGCGTGCGTATGCGGACGCCGCCGCCGGGCCCTGCGACGTGTTCGTGAAGATCGACGTCGGTCTCGAGCGGCTGGGCGTCCCGGCCGAGCAGGCGGTGAAGATCATCGCGGCCATGCTGGAGCTGCCGCACCTGCGCCTGGCCGGACTCTGCGCCCATCCCCACGCGCCCGGCGGCGCCGATTCCGCCTACGTCGAGTGGCAGCTCGGCCGGTTCACCGCGGTGGTCGACGAGCTCGGGGCGCGCGGCGTGCGCGTGCCCATCCGGCTGTTCGCTGCCTCGCCCTTCGTGCTGCGGTACCCGCAGACCTACCTCAACGCCGTCGATCCCGGGCGAATGCTCTACGGCATCACCTTCCCCGGTGAGACGTCGCCGGTGCCGCTGCGGCCGACGCTCCGCGCCCTCGTCACGCGTGTGATCGCGCTCAAGGAGTTGACGCCGCGCGAGCGCTTCGCCGACCTGGCGCCGTTTCCCCTGACGGCGCCCATGCGGCTGGGCGTGATCCCCATGGGCTCGGCCGACGGCCTGGCCTGGCTGCACGCCGGGCGGATGCTGGTGCGCGGGCGAGCCGCCCCCATCGTGGCCAGCCCCTCGCTCGAGCACACGCGCATCGACCTGACCGAGGTGCCGGACGGGCGCGTCGGCGACGAGGTCGTGATCATCGGCCGCCAGGGCGACGCCGAGATCACCGCCGCCGAGGTGGCGGCGCGTCACGGCCTCGGCCTGCACCACGTGGCCACCACCGTCGGGCCGCGGGTGGCCCGCGTGTACCTCGCGGGTGCGTGACGCGCGTCGGCCAGACGCGCGCCGGCCACTTGACGCGGCGCCCCTTCAGGCAGATTCTCGGTGCATCGAGTCACCCGCGGGGCTTCCGACCTCGCCGCTCACGTGACAGGAGGACGGCAGCCATGGCTTCACGGCACGTGACACCCACCATCTCGACGGACGAGATCGCGGGCCCGCAGACGTGGAAGCGCGACGGTCTGACGCCCAAGGATTGGCTGCTGCCCCTCCCCGACGCTGCGTTCGCCGAGCTCCACGTCGTCGTCGAGCGCCTGCGAAACGACCCGCGACCCGTGGAGAGCCTGCTCCCCGAGGACTTCGACCTCCCGATCTGCAGGAATCTCATGACGGCCGCCCGCCTCAAGCTCCACGAGATCGGCCTGGCCGTCGTGGATCGGGTGCCCGTCGAGCGTTACGGCGAGGCCGAGAACCAGGCGATCGGCTGGCTGCTGGCGAGCATGCTCGGGCCGATCGTCGCCCAGAGCTGGGCCGGCCGCCGACTCTACGACGTCAAGGACACGGGGCAGAAGCTCGGCTACGGCGTCCGCCGTTCGGTGACCGATCTCGGCCAGCCCTTCCACACCGACGCGGGGTGGTTGTGGATGCCGCCCGCGTTCGTCGGTCTCTTCTGCCTGGAAACCGCGCCGGAGGGCGGCCTCAGTCGATTCGTGAGCCTGGTGACGGCGCACAACGAGATGGCGCGGCGCTTTCCCGCGCTGCTCCCCCGGCTCTATCGTCCGTTCGCCTGGGACCGCCAGGCCGAGCACGCGCCCGAGGCGCCGACCTTCGCTCGACGCCCGGTGTACGAACACCAGGACGACGGCACGCTGATGGCGCGCTACTACGAGGACTACGTCCACAACGGCCAGCGACTGGCGGGAGAGCCGCTCGACGACGCCGGCCGCGATGCCTTGCTGGCGTTGCGCGGCATCGTCGAC
>JAXIPH010000099.1:0-19676 GCA_045403035.1 Thermoleophilia bacterium
AGGCCTGATCGGAGCCGGCGAAGAGCGTCCGCGTGGGCACGATGTCGAGCACCGCGGCCCGCTCCACCACGTCCGGGTGGTCGAGCGTCATGCGGTGGGCCACGCGCCCGCCCCGATCGTGGCCCGCCACCGCGAACCGCGGGTGCCCCAGCCGGTCCATGACGGCCACCATGTCGGCGGCCATCGCGCGCTTGGAGTAGCCGGCGTGATCGGGTCCTCCGGGGGGACGGTCGCTGTCGCCGTACCCGCGCAGGTCGGCCGCGACGACCGTGAAGCGGCGCGCCAGGACGGGCGCCACCCGATGCCAGCACGCACGCGACTGCGGGTAGCCGTGGAGCAGCAGGAGCGGCGGTCCGTCGCCCGCGAGGGCCACCGCGATGCGGGCACCCTCACCGTCCACCGTCCGCGTCTCGAAGCCGGAGAGCACCCGCCCATCCTGTCACCCACCGGTCGGCGGTTTCACGCGGCGCCGCCGGGCCCTTACGATCCCGTTCGTGTCAGGCCCCCGCGCCTACGTGACCGTGCCGCCTCCGCTGGTGGGTCGCGCCGACCTGCTCCGGGAGCTCGTCGTGCTGTCGGCGGACCGGCCGGGGGTGATCGTGGTGGCCGGCGAGCCGGGGGCCGGCGCGACCCGGGTGGCGCGAGAGGCCGCCGCGCGGCTCGCCATCGACGGCGCGGTGCTGATCGACGCGGACGGCGACGGGCCCGGGCGGGACCGGCTGGCCCGGGCGCTGGAGGAGGCGGGCCACCGTCCCGACCTGAGCTTCGAGGCGCGGCTGCGCCCGATGGTCGCGCTCATGGGCGACGTGGGCCAGGAGTCCCCATGGGTGTGCGCGCAGGCGCGCCGCCTGCAGGGGTCGCGCGCCCTCGCCATCTACACGGCCCACGACGTGGTCGCCGACACGCTGACGATCGAGCTCGACCGGCTCTCGCCCGAGGACTCCACCCGCCTCGCGGCGGCCGCCTCCCCGGAGATCGGGCCCGCGGCCGCCGAGGCCGTGGGCGAGCTGGGCGACGGGCTCCCCGGGCGGATCGTGCCCCTCGCGCTCGCGGCCCGCCGCTGGCCCGGAGGCGACGCCCCGCTGCCCCTGCCGTCCGCCCTCGCGCGCTGGGCGCGCGAGCGGCTGGAGCCGGTCGACCCCCTCGCGCGCGAGATCGCCCGGTGGGCCGCCGTGACCGGGACGCCCACCGGCGCGCAGGACCTGGCACGGGTCTGCCGCATGCACGCCTCGCACGTCGAGCGGGCGCTGGCGTCGCTCACCGCCGCCGGCATCCTGGAGGAGCTGGACGGCCCGCCCGGCCCTCGCTGGCGCTTCCGCGACCGGCTGGTGGCGGCCGCCCTCGCGGCGGAGCTCGGCGGGGCCGAGCGGCGTCGCCGGCACGCGGCGGCTCTGGTCTCCGCCCGCAGCTGGGGCGCCGGCCCGGACGAGCTCCTGCGGCACGCGGTGGGAGCCGCGGACCCCGAGGCCGTCGTCGACTACGGGGTGCGCAGCGCCGAGGCCGCCCGCGCCGAGGGCGCGCCCGCCCGGGCGCTGGTGGACGCCGACCGGGCCCTCACCTGGTGGTCGGCCGAGATGGCGCCCGCCCGGCGCCTGGCCGCCCTGCACGAGCGCGGAATGGCCCTGCTCGACCTGTCGGCGTGGTCCGAGGCCGCGGAGGACCTCGAGGAGGCCGCCGAGGGCTGGAGGGCCCTGGGCGAGCCCGACGCCGCGATCGCCAGCGCCTTCGCGGCGTCGAACGCACGGTGGAGCCTGGGGCAGCACGATGCCGCGCTGACCTTCCTCCGCCGGCACCTCGGCGACGGCCGCCCGCCCGGCGCCGCTGCGTCGGTGGGCCGCGCCGAGGCCCTCGCCCAGGCCGCCGGAATGGCGGTCATGGCCTCGCGGTTCGCGGACGCGGTGGGCCTCGCCCAGGAGGCGCGCTCGGAGGCCATCGAGGCGGAGGCCGACGAGGTCGCCACCCGCGCCCTGATCTTCGAGGGAATGGCCGAGAGCGGGAGGGGCGCCCCCGGCGGGCTGGCGCACCTGGCCCGCGCCCGCCATCAGGGCCAGCAGGCCGTGGGGGCGGGCCAGCGCAACGAGACGCTCGCGATGATCCACGAGAGCCACGTGCTCCTGGCGCTGGGGCGGCCCGACGAGGCCGCGGCCCGCGCCCGGGCCGGGGCCGCCCGCGCCCACGAGCTGGCGCTGGTCGACCACGGGCTGGTGCTCACCGGCAACCTGGGCGAGGCGCTCGCGGCCGCCGGCGAGCTGGAGGAGGCGCGCCAGGAGCTGGAGCGGGCGGCGGAGGGGTGGGCGGCTCTGGGGCGCGGCACGCCCTCCCCCGCCGACCCCGGGCTGGCCTGGCTCCTCTACGCCGAGGGCCGCATCGACGAGGCGCTCGTCCACTACCGCTCGCTGGCGCGCGTGGCCGCCGAGGGGGCGGTGTTCGAGCAGATCACTCCGGTCGCCACGGGACACGCGCTGGCCGCATCCGCCGCCGGCGCCGAGGCCGAGGCCCAGGGCGTGCTGACGAGCGCCATGCGGGCGTGGGCCGACACGGACGACCGGCTCGCGTCGATCCCCCTCCTGGCCGCGGTCGCGGAGGTGGCCGACATGGCCCAGGCCGCGCGCGCCACGGGGGCGCTGGCGCAGATGGCGGCCGATGGCTCGCCGTTGGCGGGGCCCTTCCACGCCGTGGCCGAGGGCCAGCTCACGCACCGGCGCGGCATGCCCGACGCGGCCGCGCACCTGCGCACCGCGGCGGCGGGCTTCACGGCGCTGGGGATGCGCTGGTGGGGCGCCCGGGCGCTGTTCGCGGCGGGGAGCGTGGACGGGCGCAGCGAGCGGGCGGCCGACGACCTCCTCACCGCGCGGCGGCTCTTCCGCGAGATGGGCGCCGGCGGCTGGCGGCGACGGGCGGAGGCCCGCCTGCGGGCCATCGGACGCCGCATCCCCACCCGGTCGTCCCTCCCCTTCACCCCCAGCGCGGGCCTGTCCGCGCGTGAGATCGAGGTGCTGGAGCAGCTCTCGCTGGGGCTGCGAAACCGCGACATCGGCGCGCGGCTGTTCATCAGCGAGCGCACGGTGGCGCGCCACCTGGCCCAGATCTACTCGAAGCTCGGCGTCCCCAATCGCACCTCGGCCGTACGCGCCGCCCACGAGCGCGGTCTGATCGCGACCTAGGGCCCTCCACGCGGCGGGCCTCGCTGCTCTGTGGCGGAACGGCCTCCGCATCGCGGAATCTGGCAGGTTCCGCGGCAATGGCGATTGTAATCCGATGGTCAATAGTGACCATGAAGCCCATCGCATGCTGCCGATAGCGTCGGCCCCGTCATGCAGGAAATGGAGCGGGGAGAACGGTGCGCACAATCGAGGAGCAGCCGGCGATGGATGTCTCGGACGCGCCACTGAACGCGGCCGAGCGCGCGGCCCTTCGCAGCTTCCGGAGGGCGGCGCTCAGCTCGCGCGGCTATCGTGCCCACCTCGAGCGGCTCGGGGTCGATCACCGCAGCGTGACCCGGCTCTCCCAGGTGCCCTACACGGACAAGCGGTCGGTCTTCGGAGATCACCTCGAGCTGTGGCTCGACGGGGGCCGGGTGGCCGACGCGGCAGAGTTGCTCACCTCGAGCGGGCAGACCGGGCTCTTCTCGGTGGGGGTCACCTCGCGCTCCGAGCGCCGGGCCCAGGAGCGGACGCTCGACGGCGCCCTGCGCCAGCTCGGAGCGAGCGAGGAGAGCCCCACCCTCGTGCTCAACTGCCTTCCGATGGGGATCGCCATCCCGACACGCCTCGCGACGGTCGCGACGCCGTCGGTGCACCTGGAGATGGCCATCGAGATCCTGGCCCGCGCCGGATCCGGCGTCGATCGGGTGGTCATCGCGGCCGAGCCGCTCTTCCTCAAGGAGATGGGAGAGACGGCCCTGCGGGAGAAGGGCCCCGGCTTCGCCGACCAGGTGGTCGCGTGCTTCGTGGGAGGCGAATGGGTGGCCGAGAGCTGGCGGCGCTACGTCTCGGAGCTCTTCGGCTTCCCCAAGGAGCCGAGCACCCGGGTGGGCGTGCTGGTGTCGATGGGCGCCGCCGAGGTGGGCCTCCACGTCCTGCACGAGACGCCCGGCCTGCGCGAGGCCCGGCACGCGCTCGACAGCCCGCTCGCCCGCGCCGCGCTGTTCGGCCGCGACCCCGGCTATTCGCCCACCCTCCTCACGTGGGACCCGAACCGGCTCTACATGGAGGAGCGGCGGCACTCCGACGGCGTCAGCACCCTGGTGCTCACCGCCCTCACCCGGCGGCTCCTGCCGCTGGTCCGCTACGACCTCGACGACGAGGCCGAGCTCCTCGACGCCGCGGCCGCGAACCGCGAGCTGATGCGTCAGGGCAGCGACGTACGGCTCGAGGGTCCGGCCGTGGCGTTGTGGGGGCGCCGGGGCGCCACCATCCGAGGCCCGGGCTGGAGCCTGCGGCCGGAGATCCTCAAGGAGGGCCTCTTCGCGACGGCGGCGCACGCCGGCGCGCTCACCGGCCGCTTCCGCATCGCGGCGGACGAGGGTCGCCCGGTCCTTCACGTGCAGCTGCGTGCGGACGTGCGCCCCGGACCCGGCATCGAGGCCGCCCTGCGCCACACCGTGTCCGTCGCGGCCGGGGTGCCCGCCGAGGTGCGCATCCACGACTACAAGGGCTACCCGTTCCACGATGGCGGGGATTTCCAGCATAAGCCGCTCTACCTGGAGCGCGCTCGGTGATGGAGGCCGGGACGACGCTGGCGCCGAGGCCTCCGTCGACCACCGAGATCGAGGTCGTCCTGAGCGACCGGATCAAGGACGTCGACGAGACGCTCGGGGTGGTCCACGACGGCTTCGTCGAGGCCGGCTACACCCTTCCCCGCCCGTCGGGACGGCGGATGCACATGGCGTACCTCAACCCCGGGACGGTCTTCGCCATCGCCCGCGTGGGAGGAGAGCCGGTGGGCGCCGCGGTGCTCGTCACCGACGGGCCCTTCGGCCTGCCCTCCGATCGCGCGTTCGCCGAGGAGATCGACGCGCTACGCGACTTCGACTCCCGGCCGATCCTCGAGTGCGGCTCGTTCGTCGTGGCCGCATCGTGGCGCCGGCACACGCGCCGCGTCTTCGTGCGGATCATGTCGGCCCTCATCCGGGTGGCCCTCGAGGAGTTCCCAGGCTCCGGCATCCTGATCTCGGTGGCGCCCGAGACGGGGCGCTTCTACAGCGCGATCGCCGGGCTGTCGAGCATCGCCGGGCCGCGGCCGCTGTACGGCGCGCCGGCCGTCCTGCTGCGCAGCCCTGACGCGGCTCACATGGTCGATCACTGCCGCCGCGGGGAGTCGTCGGGGCAGCGGGCCCTGGACCGGCTGATCCACGAGCACCCCCGCTCGTGGCTCGCCGACGTCCGCACCGGACGGCCGTTGCCCGACCGCTGGATCAGGGAGCTCGTGGCCGAGGATCAGGCCGCCGAGCGGCTCGCCGAGCAGATCCGGCTCCTGGCCTCGCGCCACCCCCACGCGCTGCGCGCCATCCTGGGCGAGGCCGCGGCCGTGCTCGCCGCATAGGAGCCCCCGTCCCTTATGGCGTCGCCAGTCTCAGGAGTGGGCCTCCCCCTGCCGATGAGAGCCTCGTGAGCACAATCACCAGAACCCGCGGCCTGGCCCGGATCGCCGATCCCACCGCCGTCGTCATCACCGTCGTGGTGGCCGTCGTGTTCCTCGTCGTGACCGCGCTCCTCGCGCTCGGGATGGTGGACCTCGAGCTCGCGGCGGGCCTCGGGGTCGTGTGCACCAGCACCGTCGCCGGGCTCGGCTTCCGCGCCTCCCGGGCCGCCTCGCGGCGCTCGAAGGGCGTGGAGGAGCGCTTCTGGCGGCTGATGTCGTACGGGCTGCTCAGCTGGACGCTGGGCTGCGTCCCGTACATCGCCTTCCTCGCGACGGGCGGCGAGGTCGAGAGCCCGGCCGCCTGGTCGCAGATCGGCTTCCTCCTGGCCTACCCCTTCTGGTACCGGGCCCTCTGGATGCTGCGCCAGCCGGCGCTGGAGGAGTCCCGGCGCGGCCGCCTGGAGGCGCTGGGAATCGAGCTCTCGACCTTCGCGATGCTCGCCCTGGTCGTGGTCGGGATCCTCTGGTACTCGACCCTCTCGACCGCCGAGAACGTGGCGCAGCTGGTCCCGATCACGCTCGACCTCCTCCTGCTGGCCGCCCTCTACAACGCCGTCCGGCGCTCCCACGTCACCCACGGCGCCGCCTTCGTGTGGTTCGTCTACGCCTTCGCCGCCCTGGCGGTGACGGACGGGCTCGTGAGCTACCTCGTGACGCGCGACGCCCCGCTCACCGCCACCGCGCTGGCCCTCGGCGGCTATCTGGTGGCCCTGGCGCCGGTGCTCGTGGCCGCGTCACGGCCGCTGCGCGTGACGGAGACCCGCACCGCTCTCGGCATCTCGAAGACGATCCTCGCGGCGATCGGCCTGGCCCTGACCGGCCCGGCCAGCGCCCTGGCGCCCGAGGCGCTCCGCCCGGTGGTCTGGGCCGTTGCCGCCTTCCTGTTCTGGCGCCTCTGGGCCCTCCTGCGCGCCCACGACGAGTCGGACACCGACGCGATCTCCGGATTCCTCGAGGCGCGGCCCTTCTCCCGCCACGTCGCGGGTGTCGTCCAGGCGGCCAGCTCCGCCAACCCGGCCATCGTCGTGGCCGTGGACCTCGACGGGTTCGGCCGCTGGAACGCCCAGAACGGCTACGCCGCCGGCGACGCGCTCCTCTCGGGGGTGGCGTCGCGCCTGGAGGGGTCGCCCCTCGCCGGAGGCATCTGGAGCCGCCTCGGCGCGGACCGGTTCGCCTGGATCGGGATCGGCCACGACGCGGCCTCCGCTCGCCACCTGGCCGAGGTCGCGTGCGGCGTCGCGGCCGACAACGTGGGCGAGCTCGGCGCGCGCGCCACCTTCGTGGTCCTGCCCGATGACGCCACCACCGCCGTGAACGCGCTGGCGGCCGTGGACGAGGGGCTCGCCGCGGCCAAGGCCGGGCGACGCCGGGTGGTCGCCTTCGACCGCGGCCGGCTGGACGGCGTGGACTACTCCGCCGGCTACACCGCCTCGCTCGCGCAGCGGCGCGCGGCCATCGTCGACATCCTCGCCGCCCCCAACACCATCGCCACGGTCTTCCAGCCCATCGTCTCGCTGGACAACGGCCGGACCGTGGGCTTCGAGGCCCTCTCCCGCTTCCGCGCCGAGCCCGAGCGCCCGCCGGACAAGTGGATCGGCGAGGCCCACGCCGTCGGCCTCGGGCTCGAGGTCGAGGTCGAGTGCGTGCGCCGCGCCTGCCGCCATCGCGCGAGCCTGCCCGACGACGCCTACCTCTCGATCAACATGAGCCCCGACGCGGTCCTCTTCCCCGAGATGGACGAGGCGCTGGGCGACGGCACCCTCGAGGGGCTGGTCATCGAGATCACCGAGCACGAGGCGGTGCGCGACTACGCCCGCCTGGCGTCCCGCCTGGCCGACTACCGCGGCCGCGGAGCCAAGGTGGCGATCGACGACACCGGCGCCGGGCACGCGTCCATGCGCCACGTGACCCAGCTCGCGCCCGACTACATCAAGGTCGACCGCTCGCTCATCCAGGACCTCCACCTGGACCACGCCAAGCGCGCCCTGGTGCGCTCCATGGTGACCCTGGAGAAGGAGCTCGGCGCCGAGGTGGTGGCCGAGGGCATCGAGAGCACCGAGGAGCTGCGGGCGCTCCGCGAGCTGGGCGTTCCGCTCGGCCAGGGCTTCCTCCTCGCCCGCCCGGCGAGCGAGCCGAAGCCCGCCGAATGGTCGGTCGCGTCGCTCGAGCTGAGCGGCTCCTTCGGCCGCGCGCCGACGGGCTGAGGCAAGCCCCACCCGCCGTCGTTACGACGGCGGGTGGCACGACGCTCAAGGCGGGGGGGATCGCGGCCGATTGAGGGCGCATGATCTCCTCCCTGCGCCGTCCCTCACGCTTCATCCCCCTCGCCGTGCTGCTCGTGCTCGCCGGCGCCGCCCTCTGGTTCTGGAAGGGCGCTCAGTCGAGCACCCTCGCCAGCGAGGACAGCGCGCTCAGCGACTTCCGCGCGCGCGCCGCCGAGGGCTCGTTCGACCCCCGGCCGGGTGTCCCCACCCCCGGCGTCTACCACTTCCGCCAGTCCGGCTCCGAGGAGGCGGGCTCCGGCCCCCTCACCGTCAGCCGCGACCTTCCCTCCCAGGCCGTCTACATCGTCAGCGCCACCAAGGCGGGCTACCACGAGGATCTCCGTCACAGCCAGGAGCACGTCGAGGAGGTCCAGTTCGGCGTGAACTCCACCGGCACCCTGGCGCTCTGGCGCCGCTCCAAGGTCACCTTCCTCGGGATCGGCACGGACGACAAGGCCGCCGTCACCCCGCCGGCGCTCGACCACCCCGCCAAGATGACGGTCGGCCGCACGTGGGGCAGCACCTACGTCAACGGCAAGACGACCGTGACCTACACGGGCGAGGTGCTCTCCAAGGGCTCCGTGACCCTCGACGGCCACGCCGTGCCCACCTTCCTGATCCGCACGGACAGCACCTTCGACGGCCCCATCTCCGGCACGCGCCGCGACGTGGTGGCGTTCGCCCCCTCCCTCGCGCTCCCGGTCACCTGGAGCATCACCCAGGACACCGGCGGCGACGCCGACTACTCGATCGACGCCGAGCTCGAGCTCGAGAGCGCGGTCCCGGCCACCTGATCACCCGGCACGTCATGGGACCGGCGCGCCCTCAGCGGGAGCGCCGGTCCCACGTCGTTCAGCGCCGGGGAGCCACCCGGAGCTGGGCGCGCACGCTGCCCGCCGGGGCGAGTGTGGGGTTGCCGACGAAGGCGGCCCGCACCGTCCAGTTGCCCACGGTCTTCAGCCGGATCGTGAAGCCGAAGCGGCCCCGGTTGTTGGTCTTGACGCGGGCGATCCGCTTCCACCCGCCCCGCGCCGCGAAGCGCTGCACCTGGATCTGCACCTTGCGGAGCGCCGGGGTCGTACGGCCCCGGCAGACGAGGCGGGCGCCGCGGGAGACCCCGAGGCGCGCCGGCTTGCCCACCTTGAGGCTCTTGGCGCCGACCACGCAGGTGTAGAAGATCCGAACCTTCTTGCGGGGCGGGGGCGGGGGCGGCGTGGGACGGACGTAGGCCTGCGCGGCCCGGAGCGCCGCGGCGGCGTCGATCCGGCCGCCGCCGAAGACCGGGTCCTTGCCCGACGCTCCGAGGTCGACCGCGCTCGCCTCGAGGAGCCCCTGCACCTCGGCCGCGCTCAGATCGGGACGCAGCTGCAGCATCAGGGCGACCAGACCCGCCGTGATCGGGGTGGCCATCGACGTGCCCGAGAGGTTCGTGAACCCGACCCCGTGGGTGGGCGCCGTCACCGGCGGCTGGGCGTTCTCCGGGATGCGCTGGTCCCACGTCGAGACGATGCCGTGCCCCGGCGCCGAGACGTCCACGAAGTCGCCGTTCGTGCTGAACGGGGCGATGTTGTCGTCGGGCTGGGTCGCGCCCACACCGATGACCCCGGCGAAGGAGGCCGGGTAGTTCGGCACGCCGGGGTTGTTCAGCTGGCCGTTGCCGGCCGAGGCGACGAGGATCTTCCCCTTGCTCAGCGCCAGGTTCACGGCGTCCTGCATCGGCTGGTGGAGGCGGTCGGTGCCGAGCGACATGCTCACCACGCGCACATCGGTGCGCCCCGCGATGTCCACGAGCGCCTCGGTGAAGTCGCGGACGAACTTCGACTCGGACGCCTGGGGCGCCCCCACGGGGCCGCCGCGCAGGCTGATCTTGTAGGGGATGACGACGCAGTCGAAGCACGCGCCCACCACCCCGTTGGCGTTGTCGGCGACCGCGGCGACGAGGCCCGCGACGTGGGAGCCGTGCAACGTCCCCAGGTCGGCCTCGATCGCGCGGACGGAGGTGGTCCGGTACGCGGGCGTGCCCGAGTCGAAGTTCTTGCCGGTGAGGAGCTTCGACTTCAGCTCCAGGTGCTCGGTGTCGAACTCGCTGTCGATGATCGCGACGCGGGTGTTGGCGTCGCCGCGGGCGATGTCCCACGCGGCCGGGAAGTTGGTGATCGTCCAGTGCCAGTTCCAGCTCGCCGTGAGCTGCCCGGCGGCCACCGACCCTGGCTGCGTGAAGATCGTGTCGTTCGGCGTGAGGTCGAGCGAGGGCGATTCCCCGGGCCTCATGAAGTCGATCCTCCACACGGCCGGATCGCGGCGGAGGGCGGCGTGCGCCGCAGGGACGTCGCCGGGGATCAGATACGACGCCCAGCCGATCTCCGGGATCGTGCCGCCGAGGGTCAGGCCGGTGCGCTCGGCGACAGCCGTTGCCGCGGCATCGAGCCCCGGTCCGGGGATCTGGGCCATCACGACCGAGTCGGCCGCGGAGGCAGGGGGCGCGGCGGCGCCCGCCGACGCGCCTCCGGCGAGGGCGGCGCCGGCCGTGGCGACGGCGGCCGCGGCCAGGGCCCGCCGCATGCGGCGGGGCGGGCGCGGGGTGACGGAGGTGGGGGGCAGCGGAGGGCTCCTTCGTAAGATTTCGGCGATTGGGAGGATCACCCGGGCGCTCGACCGCGGTCCACTAGCCGTTCGGGGGGTAGTTTCTCCCGCCGCGTCAGCCCGCGTACAGGCCCACGCCGTGAACCTCGTGGGCCGCGTCCATCACCGCCTCGGCCACGGTGGGGTGGGCGTGGATCATGAGGCCGATCTCGCGCACCGAGATCCCGTACAGAAGGGCAAGTCCCAGCTCATGGATGAGGTCGGTCGCGTGGGGGCCCATGACCGTGGCGCCCAGGAGCTTGTCCGAGCGCTTGTCCGCCACCAGCCGGCAGAAGCCGGTGGTCTCCCCCATCGCCAGGGCCTTGCCGTTGGCGCCGAGGCGCCCCGTGCCCACGACCACGTCGGCGCCCGACTCGCGCGCCGCCTCCTCGGTGAGCCCCACCCGGCCGATCTCGGGGAGCGTGTAGACGCAGGCCGGCACCATCGAGCGATCGAGCACCCGGGGGCCGTCGAGGGCCGTCTCCACCGCGTTCGCCCCCTCCGCCTGGCCCAGGTGCGCGAGCTGGGCGGTCGGGATGGCGTCACCGACCGCGTACACGTCGCCGACGCCGGTCCGCAGGTGCTCGTCCACCTGGATCAGGCCCCGCTCCCGCCGGACGCCCAGCTCCTCGAGGCCGATGTCGGCCGTGTTCGCGGCGCGTCCCACGGCCACCAGCACCCGCTCGGCCTCCCGCCGGGTGCCGTCGGACAGGCGCAGCGCGACCCCGTCGGGGCGGTACTCCTCCACCTCGGACACCGTGGTCCCGACCAGCACCTCCACGCCCTGGCGCGACAGCGCCTGGGCCATCGTCTGGCTCACGCGGCGCTCTTCGGTGGCGAGCAGCGCGGGGAGGGCCTCGATCACGATCACGCGGCAGCCGAGCGGCGCGAGCATCGAGGCGAACTCGCAGCCGATCACCCCGCCGCCCACGACGACCAGGCTCTCGGGCACCTCCTCCATCTCGAGGAGGGAGGTGGAGGTGAGCACGGCGGGCTGCTCGAAGTCGAAGAGCGGCAGGCGCGCGGGCTCGGACCCGGTGGCGATGATCACCGTGGGCGCGGAGATCTCGATGGGGCCGTCGTCCGTCTCCACCGCCACGCGGTCGGGGCGCGCCAGCCAGCCGTCGCCGTGCACCACCCGCACCCCGCGCCGCCGCAGGGCCTCCTCCACCCCGCCCCGCATCCTGGCGGCCACGCCCATGGCCCGGTCGCGCATGACCGGCCAGCTCACCCCCACCTCGCCGAGCGTGATGCCCCACTCCGACGCCTCGCGCAGCTTGGCCACCAGCTCCGAGCCGGCCAGGAGCGCCTTCGTCGGGATGCAGCCGCGGTTGACGCAGGTGCCCCCCAGCAGGTCGCGCTCCACCAGGACGGTCTCGGCGCCGAGCTGGGCGGCCCGCAGCGCGGCGACGTCCCCGGCCGGCCCGCCGCCGAGCACCACCACGCGGGCGTCGGGCATCCCGCCCGCCCTTACTCGGCGAGGATCGGAGGCTGGCGCAGCACCGGGGAGCGCGCCGCGGCGCCCTCGTCCAGCCGTCTCACGGGGGTGGTGTAGGGCGCGTTGCGGGCGATCTCCGGGTCGTCGGCCGCCTCGCGCAGGATCTCCGCCACCACCTCGGCGAACGCCTCCAGCGTCTCGCGCGTCTCGGTCTCGGTGGGCTCCACCAGGAGCGCCTCCTCCACGAGCAGCGGGAAGTACACTGTCGGCGGGTGGTACCCGAAGTCCAGCAGGCGCTTCGCCAGGTCCGCGGTGCGGATGCCGAGGTCGCGCTTCATCGGCGCGCCCGACAGCACGAACTCGTGCATGCACCTCTCCCCGAAGGCCGCGGGGAGCTGGGGCGCGAGCCGGCGCAGCAGCGCCAGCAGGTAGTTGGCGTTCAGCACCGCGATCTCCGACGCCTCGCGCAGGCCCTCCGCCCCGAGCGAGCAGATGTACGCGTAGGAGCGCACGAAGACGCCGTAGTTGCCCTGGAACCCGCGCAAGCGCCCGATCGACTTGGGGCGGTCCTCGTCGAGGTCGAAGACGGCCGCGTCGCCCACGTCGGGGTCGTGGCGCACGATGCGCGGCACCATCAGGTAGGGCTCGATGCGGTCGGAGACCGCGATCGGGCCAGCGCCCGGCCCGCCCCCGCCGTGCGGCTGGGTGAACGACTTGTGCAGGTTGAAGTGCACGATGTCGAAGCCCATGTCGCCCGGGCGGCTGATGCCCATGACCGCGTTCAGGTTGGCGCCGTCGTAGTAGAGCGTGGCGCCGGCATCGTGGATGATGCGGGCGATCTCCTCGATGTTCGGGTCGAACAGGCCCAGCGTGTTGGGGTTCGTGAGCATCAGGCAGGCGACGCGGTCGTCGGCCACCCGCCGCAGGTCCTCCACGTCGACCCCGCCGTCGGGTGCCGTGCCCACCTTCACCACCTCGTAGCCCGCCATCGTGACCGATGCCGGGTTGGTGCCGTGGGCCGTGTCGGGGGTGAGCACCAGGGTGCGCTCGTCGCCCCGGTCGGCGTGGTAGGCGCGGGTCAGCAGCACGCCGGCCAGCTCGCCGTGCGACCCGGCGCTCGGCTGCAGCGACACGTGGGGCAGCCCCGAGACCTCGGCCAGCGCGCGCTCCAGCAGCCACATCAACTCCAGCGCGCCCTGGGCGCGGCGCGGCGCCTGGAGCGGGTGCAGGCGGGCGTTGCCCGGCAGGGCCGCCACCCGCTCGTGCAGCTTGGGGTTGTGCTTCATCGTGCAGGAGCCCAGCGGGTAGAAGCCGGTGTCGAGGTCGAAGTTGCGCTTGCTGAGCCGGTTGTAGTGCCGCACGATCTCCGGCTCCGCCACCTCGGGCAGCTCGGGCGGCGCCGCGCGGCGCAGGGAGGCCGGCAGGAGGTCGTCGATGGGCCGCTCCGGCACGTCGAGGTTGGGCGCCGTGAAGGCCCGCCGACCGGGCCGCGAGCGCTCGTAGATCGTCACCGCCGGCTCGCGCTGCTGCGGGGTCTGCACGACCGGGGCGCCCATCAGGCCACCGCCTCGCTCGTCACGGCCCCGCGTTCGGCGGCGACCGCCCGCCCCAGGACGTCGGCGAGGCGGTCGATGTCGGCGCGCGAGCGCCGCTCGGTGATCGCCACCAGCAGGCCGTCGGCGTGCTCGGGGTAGGTCCGGCCCAGCGCGTACCCGGCGTTGACGCCCTCGGCCGCGCAGCGCTCGAGGACCGCCTCGACGGGTGCCTCGAGCGCGAGCGCGAACTCCCGCGCGATGGGCCGCTGGTGCAGCGCCCGGACGCCCGGCAGGGCGGCGAGGGTCGTGCGGGCGTAGTCGGCCCGGCGCAGCATCAGCTCGGCCAGCTCGACGGCCCCGCGCTTGCCGAGCCAGGACAGGTACACGACCCCCGCGAGGGCGTTCAGCACCTGGGCCGTGCAGATGTTGTGCGTCGCCTTCTCGCGGCGGATGTGCTGCTCGCGCGTCTGCAGGGTCAGCACCCAGCCGCGCCGGCCGTCCACGTCGCGGGTCTCTCCCGCGATCCGGCCGGGCATGCGGCGCAGGTGCTCCTGGCTCGCGGCGAAGAACCCGAACGAGGGCCCGCCGTAGTCGAGCCGGTTGCCGAGCGTCTGGCCCTCGCCCACGGCGACGTCGACCCCGAGCTCGCCGGGCGGGCGCAGGATGGCGAGCGGCAGCGGGTCGCACGCGCACACCACCAGGGCGCCCGCCTGCTTGGCCGCGGCCACGAGCGGCTCCAGGTCCTCCACCGCGCCAAGGAAGTTCGGCTGCTGCACGATCACGGCGGCGGTGTCCGGCCCCACCGCCGACGCCAGGTCGGACGGGTCGGTGGCCCCGTCGCGCAGCGGCACCTCCACGATCCGCTGGCCGTAGCCGGCCGCGAGCGTGACGAGGGTCTCCCGGCTGTGCGGGTGGACGCCGCGCGAGACGACCACCTCGGGACGCCCGTTGGCCAGCTTGGCCAGGTACGCGGCCGACCCCACAGCCGAGGGGCCCTCGTAGAGCGATGCGTTCGACACCGGCAGGCCGGTCAGCTCGCAGATGGCGGTCTGGTACTCGAACATCACCTGCAGGCCGCCCTGGGAGATCTCCGGCTGGTAGGGCGTGTAGGGGGTGAGGAACTCGGATCGCGACAGGATCGAGTCGATCAGCGCGGGGACGTAGTGGTCGTACATCCCGGCGCCCAGGAACGTGATCTCGTCGTCGGCCGAGACGTTGCGCGCCGCCAGCGCCGACAGGTGGGCCAGGACGTCCTGCTCCGACCGCCCGGGGGGCAGATCGAGGGGGCGGTCCAGCCGCACGCCCTCGGGGATGACCGAGAAGAGGTCGTCGATCGAGTCGGCGCCGATCTCGGCCAGCATGCGCTCGAGGTCGTCCGGGGTGAGGGAGGTGTAGCGGCTCACAGCCCGGCCAGGTACGCGCGGTAGGCCGGCTCGTCCATCAGGGCCTCGAGCTCAGACGGGTCGGAGAGCCGCACCCGGACGAGCCAGCCGTCGCCGTAGGGGTCGTCGTTCACGACCTCGGGCGTGTCCTGCACGACCGGGTTGATCGCGAGCACCTCGCCGCTCGCCGGGGCGATGATGTCCGAGACGGCCTTCACGGACTCGAGCTCGCCGTAGGGGGAGTCCTTGGACACGGTGGAGCCGACCGCGGGCGGGTCGTAGTAGACCACCTCGCCCAGGGCGTCCTGGGCGTACCAGGTGATCCCGAAGGTGGCCTCCTCGCCCTCGGCGCGCACCCAGTCGTGCTCGGGGTGGTAGCGCAGGTCGGTGGGGTAGCTCTCGTCGGCGGGCACGGCTCTCCTCACTCCCTCGGGGATGTGGCCACCAGCGGGCGGCGGGCGGTGCGCGCGGTCTTCGGCTTGCCGCGCACGTCGATGACGATGTCGTGGTCGGGGGCGCTGACCTCGGCGGCCAGGTACGCCATGCCGATGCCCACGTCGAGCGACGGCGAGAGGGTCCCGCTGGTCGTGCGACCGGCCGGGCGGCCGTCCGCCAGCACCTCCTGGCCGCCCCGCGGGATGCCCGGCTCGGTCATGCGGAAGATCGCGAGCTTCTCGGGCGTGCCCTCCTCGGCCTGGCGCCGCAGCACCTCGGCGCCGAAGAAGCGCCCGCCCCTCAGGTCGCAGGCGAAGCGCAGGCCGGCCTCGATCGGGGTGCGCTTGCGCGAGAGCTCCTGCCCGTAGAGGGGGTAGCCCATCTCCAGGCGTAGGGTGTCGCGGCTCACCAGGCCCGCGGGCGCCGGCGGGGCGTCGACGGACATCATCGCGTCCCAGAGCTGCGGGGCGGCGTCCCAGGGGCAGAGCAGCTCCACCCCCGGCTCGCCGGTGTAGCCGGTGCGGGCGATCAGGCACGGCACGCCGCCGAGCTGGTCCTCCGAGACCTCGAAGTAGTCGAGCCCGTAGGCCGCCGGCGTCGCCGCGATGGGCTTCAGCGCCTCCTGCCAGGCGGGCCCCTGCACGGCGAGCATCGCCACCTCGAGGGTACGGTCGGCCACGCTCACCCCGGCGGGCAGCCGGTCCTCGAGCCGCGTTCGGCAGGCGTCCACGTTGGAGGCGTTCACGACCAGCAGGTACCGGTCGGCCAGCGCGTAGGTGATGAGGTCGTCGATGACCCCGCCGTCGTCCTCGCACATCAGCGTGTACTGCCCCTGGCCCGGGCCGATCGCCTCGATGTCGTTCGTGAGCAGCCGGGCGAGCGCGTCGCGGGCTCCCGCCCCCGAGACCTCGAGCTGGCCCATGTGCGACACGTCGAACACCCCGCAGGCCTCGCGCACGGCCCGATGATCGGCGCGGGCGGTGGAGTAGTAGAGGGGCATCTCCCACCCCGCGAAGGCCCCCATCCGCGCTCCGCGCGCCACATGGCGACCGTGGAGCGATGTGCGCGCAGGAGCGTCCGCCATGTGGCCTGACGCTACCACGCCCGAATGGGCCGAGACCGGTCCCGCGCGGGGAGGCGGGCGCGATCCGCGGGTCGCTACCGCTCCTTGAGGAAGTCGGGGATCTCCAGCGCGTCGTCGGAGATCTCGAACGCCTTGCGCTCCTCGGCGTCCAGGACGGGCGGGCGGGCGGTGTCCGCCGTCGCGGCGGGACGGGCCGCGGTGCGGACGGGCTCGCGCGGCGTCTCGCGCCGGCCGAAGCGCGGCGGCGACTGATCGGCCGATGCCTCGGCGCTATCGAAGCCGGTCGCGATGACCGTCACGCGCAGCTGGTCGCCGCAGCCCTCGTCGATGACCGCTCCGAAGATCACGTTGCAGTCGTCGTGGGCGGCCTGGCGGATGATCCCGGCCGCCTCGTCGATCTCGAACAGCCCGAGGTCCGAGCCGCCGGTGATGTTGAGCAGCACGCCGGTGGCCCCGGCGACGGTGGTCTCGAGCAGCGGCGAGGAGATCGCCGCCTTCGCGGCCTCCGACGCCCGGTTCTCACCCGACGCCGTGCCGATGCCCATCAGGGACGCGCCGGCGTCCTGCATGATCGTGCGCACGTCGGCGAAGTCGAGGTTGATGAGCCCGGGCACCGTGATCAGGTCGGTGATGCCCTGGACGCCCTGGCGCAGGACGTCGTCGGCCATCCGGAAGGCGTCGATGATCGAGGTGCGGCGCTCGACCACCTGGATGAGGCGCTCGTTCGGGATGACGATGACCGAGTCGACGTGCTTCCTCAGCTCCTCGATGCCCTCCTCCGCGCGACGGGTGCGCTGCGCGCCCTCGAAGGCGAACGGGCGGGTCACCACGCCCACGGTGAGCGCACCCTGCTCGCGGGCGATCTGGGCGATGATCGGCGCGGCGCCGGTGCCGGTGCCGCCGCCCTCGCCGGCGGTCACGAAGACCATGTCCGCGCCGCGGACGGCTTCCTTCAGCTCCTCCCGGGAGTCCTCGGCGGCGTCCCGGCCCACCCGCGGATCGGCGCCGGCGCCGAGGCCCTTGGTGATCGTGCCGCCGATGTGGATCTTGACGTCGGCGTCGCACATGGACAGCGCCTGGGCGTCGGTGTTGACGGCGAGGAACTCGACTCCCCGGAGGCCCGCGTCGACCATGCGGTTGACGGCGTTGGTGCCGCCTCCGCCCACGCCGACCACCTTGATGACCGCCAGGTAATTGCTCGTCTCCACCTGCTCGCCCTCCTCGGCCGCTGCCGCCACGGAGCCCGTTCGGCTCTCGTGAACGGCCCTGCTCATCCGGGAATTCCGACAAGCCTCAAGCGGCGCTCGAGGCAGGAGTGCACCGGGTCAGGCGCCACACCACCCGGACGCAGGCACGACTCCACCAGCCTGGAAACTAGTGTCGAGGCCCCATGGTGTCAAGCAAGGCTCGATCACCGGTCGAGACTCTGTCCGTCCCTCAACCTGAGGTCGAGACGTAGTCGCCACCCACCGCCGGGTTCTCCGGGACGGTGAGGTCGATGTAGCTCGCGGCCTCCTGCTCGTCGGTCGGGAGCGCGGCGAGCAGCAGCCCCAGCGCGCGGGCCTTGGCCGCCAGTCGCTCGGGCGCTCCGAGCCGCAGGCCGGGCCCGTGCGTGAGGCGGCCCACCAGCGAGCCGGTGCGGTCGACCCGCAGCGCGCGGATGCGGCGGCCCACGTCGGGGCCGGCGGCGGCGACGAGCTCCAGCGCGGCCCGCGGGGCGTCCGGCAGGCTCTCCCCCACGGGTGGCGGGCTGCCCTCCAGCCTCAGCCAGCCCACGCCCGCGTTCTCGGTGACCGGACCGAGCACCCGCCCCTGCTCCGACACCAGCACCGCCCCCTCGCGGGAGGCGGCGACGGCCACCGCCTCGGCCTCCACCACGTGGATCGCCAGGCCGCGCGGCCAGTCGCGGGACACCGAGATCGACTCCACCCAGGGGAACCGGTGGGCCGCGGCCTGGAGCGGGCCGACGGGCGGCGAGAGCACCGTCCCCTGGTCGGCAGCGTCCTGCAGCGCGCGCGCCAGCTCGGCGCGGTCGTCCCGGTCGTAGCCCGACACCGACACGTTCTGGATCGCCAGCAGCGGCCCGGTGAGGAGCCAGTAGAGGCCCACGACGGCCGCCGCGGTGACCACCACGAACATCGCCCCCGAGCGGCGGCGGCGACCCCGGGCACGCACCACCTGGCGGCGGCGCTCGGCGACGGCCGGGTGCTGGCGGCTCCGCGTCCCGCCGGTCGCGCGGGCCTCGCTCACGGCTCCGGCAGCGGCGGATGCGTCACGCCGTGCTCGGGGTCCAGGAAGCGCACCTCGGGCACCAGCACCGGCCCACCGCCCGCCGCCACCCGCGCGCGGCCCTCGGCCATCAGCGCGAGCACGTCGGCGGACCGGCAGCCCGGGCGGGCCTCGATGAAGTTCGCGTGCACCGGTGAGAATCGCGCGCCGCCGACGGCGAGCCCCTTGCAGCCGGCCGCCTCGAGGAGCCGGCCGGCCGAGTCGCCCGGGGGGTTCGTGAAGACGCTCCCGAAGGTCCGCACGCCCTGGGGCTGGGTCCGCCGCCGGTGGCCCCGGAACTCCGCCAGGCGCCGGGCGATCTCGACGGGGTCCCCGGGGCGCAGGGCGAAGCCCACCGCGGCCACCACCTCGTCCGGCGCGACGGCCGAGCGCCGGTAGCCGAGCGCCAGGTCGGAGGGGCCCACCCGGCGCCGCTCGCCGGGCGCGCACAGCACGGCCCAGTCCAGCACCTGGGCGAGCTCGCCCAAGTGCGCCCCCGCGTTCATCGCCACCGCGCCCCCGGCCGTGCCCGGGATGCTCGCGCCGAACTCCAGCCCCTCCAGGCCGTGGACCGCCGCGCGCTGCACGGCGCGCGGCAGGGAGGCCCCGCCCCCGCACCACAGGCCGGTGCCGCGCACCGAGATCGAGGTCAGGCGCCCCACCAGGCGCAGCACAAGGCCGCGGAAGCCCTCGTCGGACACCAGCAGATTGGAGCCGCGGCCCACCACCGCCACCGGCACGTCCCGCTCGCGCGCCCACGCGAGGGCGTCGGACACCGCCCGGAAGGACGCCGCCCGGCAGAGCCAGTCCGCCGTGCCGCCCACCCGGATCGTGGTGAGCGGCGCCAGGGGGGCGCCGGCCTCGATCTCAGGACGGACGCGTGCGATCGTGAGTGCCCCCATCGTCAGGTGGTTTTTCCAGGCGGGCCACCAACTCCTTCCCCAACCGGGTGATGTCGCCGGCCCCCATGGTGATGATCAGGTCGCCCGGATGCGCCTCGGCCAG
>JAXIPH010000064.1:0-6645 GCA_045403035.1 Thermoleophilia bacterium
GGGGGGAGCGGCGGCCGGCTACGTGCTGTCGGGCCTGGGCCGGGGCCACATGGCGTACGGGAGGCTGGGCGCGCCGGGCTGGGGGGCGGTGGTGGGCCTGATGGCCGGGGCCGTCGTTGTCAGCCTGCTGATCGTCGCCTAGTGTCCTCGCGGACCGAGAGGGGGATCGTGCCGCGGCCCAGGTGCCAGCGCACCCGCCCGCCGTGGCTCGCGCGCATCAGGATGACGCTGCCGACTCGGAACACCACCAGGTCGGCCACGTGGACGGCCCCCGTGGCGCGCTGCAGGTGGGCCATGTTGCGGTTGGGCCGGTCGATGATCGCGAGGACGAGGTCGTGGTCCTCCTCGGCCAGGAGGGAGGGCGCGGTGCTGAGCAGGCGCGAGCCGATGCCGCGGCCCCGCCCCTCGCGCGCCACGAACGCGTCGGAGCCCCACACCTGGCGGGGGCCCAGGAGGATCCGAAGGCCGTACTCGTCGTGCTCGTACGGACCGGGGCGGTACCAGGCGAAGGCCAGCACGCGATCATCGTCCTCCAGCACGCAGAAGCGCTCACCCGCGTCCAGCCGTCCCGCGAGCGGGTGACGCGGGTCGGGCGGGAGCGGAAGCCTCGCGAGGTCGGCCCGCGTCCCCCACCGGATCCCCCCGGGGTCGGCCGGCGCCTCACCCCTCACCCGCCGCCCCATGAGCGCGAGCGGGTGGATCCGGACGAAGTCCGGCAGCAGGCGCTGGAGGAGGAGGAAGGCGGTGTATCCGGGCCCGGCCTCACGGAGCTTGGCTCGGACGCGGGCGACGGCCGCCGGGTCCGCCTGCTCCGAAGTGTCGCTCACCGATGGCCCAGGGGAGCCCGCTCGGTCCAGTAGGGCGCTCGGAGCTTGAACTTCTGGATCTTGCCCGTGGCCGTGCGCGGCAGCGCATCGCGGAACTCCACCGCCGTGGGGCACTTGAAGCCGGCCATCCGCTCGCGGGCGAAGCCGATCAGGTCGGCGCCCTCGACCTCGCTCCCGTCGCGCCTCACGACCAGCGCCAGCACGGTCTCGCCCCACCGCTCGTGGGGGATGCCGATCACGGCGACGTCGACGACGTCGGGATGCCCGTGGAGGCAGTCCTCGACCTCGATCGAGGAGACGTTCTCGGCGCCGGTGACGATCACGTCCTTCTTGCGGTCCGTGATGGTCAGGTGCTGGTCGTCGTGCAGCATGCCGCCGTCGCCGGTGTGGAGCCATCCGCCCGCGAGCGCGGCGGCGCCGGCCTCGGGGTCGTCCCAGTAGGACTCGAGCACGTGGTTGGAGCGGGCGAGCACCTCGCCGTGGCGGTCCACGCGCAGGCGCACCCCGACCGCGGCCATGCCCTGGCGGGCGAGCAGCGCGGCGCGATCGCCGGCGTCGAGGGCGTCCCATTCGGCCGGCGCGCGGGTGATGGTGAGCAGCGGCGCGGCCTCGGTGAGGCCGTAGCCGTGTATGAACTCCCAGCGGAGCTCCTCCTCGACGCGGCGGATCGTGGAGGTCGGCGACGCCGCGCCCCCCACGAGCACCCGCGTCCGCCCGCTCCCGGGCACCGGCTCGCCCCGCTCGCGCCAGGAGGGGGCGGCGGACAGCACGGCCTCCAGCACGGCGGGGGCGCCCGCGGTGAGAGTGACGCCCTCGCCCTCCACCCGGCGCAGGATCTCGGCGCCGTCCACCCGCCGTAGGATCACCTGGCGCCCGCCCATCGCGGCGAGGCCGTAGGGGATGCCCCAGCCGTTGCAATGGAAGAGGGGCAGAGCCTGCAGGTAGACGTCGCGGATGCCCACGCCCAGGTGCCAGCCGATGCTGGCGGCGTGGAGCCAGAGGGTGCGGTGGGTGAGCTGCACGCCCTTGGGCCGGGCGGTGGTGCCCGAGGTGTAGTTGATCGAGGCGGTCGCGTCCTCGTCGGGCTCCCAGGGCTCCGGCCGCTCGTCGGAGCCGCCCATCATGGCGGCGTCCTGCTCGCCGTCGAGCACGATTCGGTGGGGAGCGGCAACGTCCGCAAGCGACTCGTCGAGCTCGGGGTCGATCAGGAGGACCTCGGCGCCGGAGTGCTCGACGATGTAGCGGACGTCGTCGGCGTTCAGGCGGAAGTTCACGGGCACGAGCACCCGGCCGAAGGCGGAGACCCCGAACAGGGCGATCACGAAGCGCGCCGAGTTCGGGCTCACGATGGCCACCCGCGCGCCGTGGCCAAGTCCGAGACGGTCGAGCTCGCGGGCCATCCCGCGCGCGCGTCGCACGAGGTCCGCCGCGCTCACCCTGCCCAGCGACGCGGGCCCCCCGGGCTCGTCGACCAGCACCGTTCGGTCGCCGAAGAGTTCCGCCCGGTCGAGGAAGTCGATCAGGGTCAGGGGCACCCTCATGGGGGCCAGCGTAGTGCGCTCAGGTCGGCACGGCCAGATCCCCGACCTGCTCGATCAGGCCGGCCACCAGGCGGATCGACGCCTCCACGTCGGCGGGGTGGCAGGCCTCCACGCTCGAGTGCCCGTAGCGCGTAGGGATGGAGACGCAGCCCGCGATGGCCCCCTCGCCCGCGAGCTGGATGCTCTGCGTGTCCGTTCCGCCGCGGTTGGCCACGTGGAGCTGGTGGGGGATCTCCCGCTCGGTGGCGATCCGGACCAGCAGATCGACCAGGGCCGGGGCGCCGATGGCGCTCGCGTCCATCACCCGGACGGCGGTTCCCAGGCCCAGCCGGGTGGTGGGTCCGGAGGCCGGCGTGCCCGGGCCGTCGTCGGCCGGGCAGGTGTCGATGGCGAGGGC
This sequence comes from Thermoleophilia bacterium, assembly GCA_045403035.1. Taxonomy (GTDB): domain Bacteria; phylum Actinomycetota; class Thermoleophilia; order Miltoncostaeales; family Miltoncostaeaceae; genus CAVXDY01. The sequence goes on from JAXIPH010000064.1 coordinate 2,766, forward strand.
CACCTGCGGGCGCGCCCGGGCCGCGGCGACGCGCGCCCCCCGGAGGCCCACCTCCTCCTGCACGGTGGCCCAGGCGGTGACCTGCGCGGCCGTGGGGCCCGCGGCGCGCAGGGCCTCGAGCATGACGAAGACGCCCACCCGGTCGTCGATGCTCTTTCCGGTCAGGAGGTCTCCCAGCGGACGCAGCGTCCGCGTCCGCACGATGGCGTCGCCCGGTCGCACCAGCTCGCGCACGCGCTCGGGCGGCAGGCCCACGTCCACCGCCAGGTCCTCCAGCTTCGGGGCCTTCGTGCGCTGCTCCTGGTCGAGCAGGTGGACCGGCGTGGTGCCGACGACCCCCTCCAGGTCCTCGCGCGCCAGCACCCGCACGCGCTGTCCCACGAGCGTGCGTGCGTCCCATCCGCCCAGCGGGATCACACGGAGAAAGCCGCGGTCGTCCACGTGGGTGACCATCAGCCCGATCTCGTCCATGTGGGCCGCGAGCATCAGCCGGGTGCCCGTGCCCTCGCGGATGCCCGCGACGCCCCCGAGCGGATCCTGCTCCACCCGGTCGCACAGCGTGCGCAACTCGGGCTCCACGATCGCCCGGATGCGCTCCTCGCGGCCGGACGGTCCGGGCGTCTCTGCGAGGGCGGTGAGCAGGGGGAGGTTCACGGGGGCGGACCCTACGGGGCCTGCCCCCGTTCGGCCTCGCTCAGGCCGGCGTCCCAGGCCCGAGCGATGCGGGAGTCGGCTCCCGCGAGGGCCTCCTCCAGCTCGCCGAGGTCCTCGCGCAACAGCCGCGCGCTCTCGGCGTGCCCGTCCTCCAGGGTCCTGGCGAGGGCCGCCTCGGCGGCGATCAGGGCGTTGCGGATGTCCTGGCGGCGGGCCTCCCAGGCGTGGAGGGCCGCGGCCGCGGGCGCGAGCCGGGGATCGGGGCGCCCGCCGCGCAAGGCGGGCGGGGCGGCGTCGCCGAGGTCGGCCCGGGGCTCCGCGGCGACCGCCGCGGCCCACCGTCCCTCGGCGCCTGGGGCCCCCGCGCGCAGGAGCGCGAGCGCGCGCCAGGTGGTGGCCCCGAATCCCGGCAGGCGCACTCGCCCCGGCCCGTCGGGCAGCAGCTCGCCCGAGAGAAGCAGCTCGTCGATGGCGTGGTGCGCCTCCGCCCGCCGCGCCTCGCGGCCGGCCCTCGGGCCGGGCACCTCCCACCAGGCCTCCGGCCGGTCGACCCGGCGCCGCCGGGCCGCGGCCTCCTCCAGCTCGCGCCGCGCGCCGGGCTCGTCCTCGACCGACGCGGCGAGGCGGTCGACCGTCATGGTCGGATCGTCGGTGCCGGCGCCGGCCCGCAGCCCGATCTCGCGGCGCGCGGCCGCGAGCGCCCGGGCGGCGGGCCCGGAGCCCATCAGGCGACCGAGAGCACCAGCTTGCCGAAGTGCTCGCCGGCCTCCTCGCGCTCGTGCGCGGCGGCCGCCTCGGCCAGTGGGCGGACGCTGTCGATGACCGGGGCCCAGGCCTGGTGCCGGACCGCGGCGAGCAGCCCGGCGAAGTCCCGGGGGCTTCCCATCGTCGTTCCGAGCAGGGAGACCTGGCCCATGGTGACGGGCCGGACCGCGAGCTCCACCACCCCGCCGCCGGTGCCGCCGAAGACCACCGCGCGGCCGCCGGGGCGGAGGGTGGCGATGCTCTGGGCCCAGGTGGAGCCGACCGAGTCGACCACCACGTCCACGCCGCCGCCGCCCGCGAGCTCCCTCACCGCACCCGGCCAGTCGTCGCCGGTGTAGTTGACGCCTGCTGCGGCGCCCAGCTCCACCGCGCGGGCGATCTTCTCGTCGGAGGACGAGGTCACCAGCACCCGGCAGCCTGCGGCACGGGCGATGTGGAGGGCGACCGTGGCGACGCCGCCGCCGATGCCGATGACCAGAACGGTCTCGCCGGAGCGGATGCGAGCGCGGCTCACCAGCGCGCGGTAGGCCGTGAGGCCGGCCAGCGGCAGCGCCGCCGCCTCCTCCCACGACAGGCGCGAGGGCCGGGGGAAGACGTTCTCGGCCGGGATCCGGATCAGCTCGGCGTAGGTGCCGTCGTCGGGCCCGCCGAGGATCCGGAAGCCCGGCGCCGGGGCGTCCTCGCCGCCGCCCCAGGCGAGGGAGGGGAGGATGATCACCTCGTCACCTTCGGCGACCCCCGAGACCCCCGGCCCCAGGGCGCGCACGATGCCGGCCCCGTCGGCCCCCGGGATCACCGGGAGGGGGCTCGGGGCGATGCCCTTGCGCAGGAACACATCGCGGCGGTTGAGAGCCGCGGCGCGCAGCGCCACCACCACCTCGCCGGGCCCGGGAACGGGGTCCGGGACGGTGTCGATGCGAAGCACCTCCGGTGCTCCGGTCTCCCGCAGGACGACGGCGTTCACGGGGCGGGACCTCCTCGTCGGCTCAGGCGGCTCACCCTATCCGTCAGGACGCCGGCCGGGTCGCCTCCAGCAGCGGGTAGGGGTCGACGCGCCGGCCGTCCCGGGTCCAGGCCAGCCGCAGCAGCCCCGAGTCGATGCCGAGGGGCTGCCCCGCGATGACCGGCGCGCCCTCGCCAACCCCGGGCGCGTAGGAGACCAGGGGGCCGTAGCCCAGCCGGTCGCCGCCCGCGGTCTCCACCCAGAAGGCGATCCCCTCCTCACGCTCGGCCGGCGTCGCGCCCCGCAGGGTCCCCGGCGCCGCGGCGACCGCGTGCGCACCGGGCGCGGTCGCGATCGTGACCGCGCACTGGAGCCGCGCCCCGCCGCAGTCCACCGCGCCGGGATCGTGGAACGAGTCGCGGTACACCGCGGGGGCGCCCTGCGGCAGGGCGAGCGGGAACACGAAGCCGTCGATGACCGCCGGGACGCCCTCGCCCCGCGGCACGGCGCCGCCCCAGGCCGTCACGACCGGCGGCCCGCTCGTCTCGGCCGGGGGCAGGGGGGCGAGGGAGGTGCCGCCGCCGGCGGCGCAGGCCGGGCCCTCCTCGTGGCTGTCGCTGCGCACCGGCCGGGCGGGGTCGCCGCCCAGGGCCGCGTAGTAGGCGCCCACTCCGGCCGTCCAGTTCGCGTTCAGGCCGCCGGGGTCGTTGGCGGCTCCGAGCGGGGCCCACTTGGCTCCGATCGTCGCCAGGGTGTCGCGGCCCTCGGGCAGGTAGTGGGCGGCCAGTGTGCGCGCCGCGAAGGCGATTGCGTCGGCCTCGCGGGCGAACGTCAGCCCCGGGCCCAGGCCGAACGGGTTGCGGATCTCCTGAGCCGGGCCGTACGTCTCCAGCATCGTCTCGTGGGCGGCGATGGCCACCAGCGCGCGCGGGTCGACCCCTGCGGCGAGCCCCTCGGACACGAAGGTCGCGCCCTCGCCCGCCAGCGGGCTGCCGGCGCGGGCGAGCATCGCGTCGAGGCCCGCCGCGTCTCCGGGGGCGACACACGCCATCTGCCCCACGACCGCGTTGAGCCCCTCGGCGGGGGCGGGGGAGGGGATGGCCGTCGCCACCGCGGCGGCTCCGGCGAGGGCGGCGATGAGCGAACGGGCGCGCACCGGCGGCAGTCTAGGGCTCGGGCGGCCCAGTCCAAACGCTCACCGTCGCGCCGCCGTTCCCCGGCACCGTGCCTCGGGACCGCCCGGCGGACTCCGGCGGCGTCGCCCGGCTAGGAGCCCGCGCTCGGACCCTGGACCTCCGGCCAGGCGCGCGGATTCCCCTGCATAACGTAAGTTGATGCGCCGTGCCGCCGCCCGCGACCACCCTCCCCGACATCGAGCTCGTCCCCGCCGGGGACGAGCCGTCCGACCCGCGCCCCGCGGCGCCTGCGTGGAAGGCGCCTGCGGCCCCGGACATCGAGCGGATCGCCGACGGCCCGGCCGACCTGCGGCCGTCCCCCGGTCACGCACCGGAGCGTCGC
>JAXIPH010000039.1:0-16259 GCA_045403035.1 Thermoleophilia bacterium
ACCCTCGCTGCGGCGCAGGCGCACCCGCCCGCCCGAGCGTTTCACCGCCCGCGCCAGGGCGAGGTCGTCGATCAGGGCGCCGCGGATCGCCTCGAGCCCCCCCGCCGCCTCGAGCGCCGAGCGCCGCACGAGCATGCACCCGCCCGCGGCCGCGGCCACCCGGCCGCCGTCCCGGTTCGCCCAGCGCAGGGGGTAGAGGAGGAGGAAGAAGAGCACGAAGGGCGGGATCAGCAGCCGCTCGGCGCGCGAGGAGCAGCGCAGGCGCGCCATGCGGCTCACCAGGTCGAGCCGGGTCGCCTCCGCCTCGGCCGCCAGCCGGCGCAGTGAGCCCGGCGAATGCCGGATGTCGGCGTCGGTCAGCAGCAGGAGCTCGGGCCCCCCGCCGGGGCCCTCGCAGCAGGCTCGGCGAGCCTGCTCGAGGGCCCAGACCTTGCCCACCCAGCCCTCGGGGAGCGGCGCCCCGTCCAGCACCCGCAGCCGCGGATCGCCCGCGGCCAGCCTCCGAGCGACCGCGGCGGTGTCGTCGTCCGAGCGGTCGTCGACCAGCACCGCCGTCCACTCCCCGGGGTGATCCTGGGCCAGCAGCGCGGGAAGCGTCTGCGGGAGCGTCCGCGCCTCGTTGCGGGCGGGCACCAGCACGGCCACCGCCGGCCAGGCGGCCGGCTCGGGCGCCGGCGGGCCCTCCCCGTCGGTGGGGCGCAGGTCCCAGGGCCGGGCCGGGTGCAGCAGGACCGCGAGCCATGCCGCCGCGGCCAGCGCGCCGGCGCCCGCAAGGGCGGTCAACCCGCCCGCCGCGCCTCGATGTTCAGCCGCACGTAGTCGATCTCGACCCCGCCGCCCGGCGGGACGCAGCGGGCGGCCACCTCGCGCGCGAAGCGGGGGCGCAGGTCCTCGGCCAGCAGGTCCAGGTGGTGACGCAGGACCGCCGTCGCGAGGAACTCGGCCCCGGTGTCGACGTCCTCGAAGCGCGCGGGCGCCTCCTCCAGCCAGGCCCGGGCGTCCGTGAAGCCCGCGCCGCCCAGCCGCGCCACGGTCTCCTCCGGGCCGGCGAAGAGCCAACTCTCGGCCATGCCCGAGAGCGCCTCGGAGTAGGGCTCGAGCGAGGACACCTCGCGAGTCGCGTCCAGGGTGCGCGCGATGTTGCCCGCCCCGCCGCACTGGGCCACCAGGCGGCCCCCCGGGCGCAGGGCGCCGTGCAGGCGGGCGAACAGCCGCCCGTGGTCGAGGATCCAGTGGAAGGTCGCCGTCGAGACGACGAGGTCGGCCGGCTCCTCCACCTCCAGGTCGAGGAGGTCGCTCCGGCGCACGACGACCCGCCCGCCCAGGTCCGCGAGCTGCCGCGCCGCCTCCTCCACCATGCGCGCCGAGCCGTCCACCGCCAGGACCGAGCCGCGGGGGAGCCGCTCCGCCAGGAGCCGCGTCACCCGGCCCGTGCCGCACCCCGCGTCGATGGCGCGCTCGTCCCCGTTCAGCGGGATGCGCTCCACCACCAGCCGCCCCCACGCCAGCTGGGGCTCGGAGACGCGCTGATACGCGTCCGCATCCCACTCGCCGGCCATCAGGGCGCCAGGTCGTCGACCAGCGCGGCCAGGGCGTCGCGGATCGGCTCGAGCGGCGTCCGCGCGATGCCGGCGCCGATCTGGCCCCCGTCCACGCGATGCAGGATGCCCGTGTTGATGAGCGGGGTGCCGCCGGTGTCCACGCAGGCGCGCGCGTCCACGCCCAGGGGCGTCCCCTCCCCGTCGAGGGTGGGCATCCGCAGCCGTTCGCTGGACCCCACGCAGATGTCGCCCATCTCGCGCGTGCGCTCCACCGCCTCGGCCATGCCTCCACCCAGGAAGGCCGCCACCCCGGGGCTCGCGGCGCTGGCGGCGCCGCCCAGGCCGCAGCACTCCACGAGCGCCGAGTCGCCGATGTCTGGGGCGGCGTCCGCCTCGGAGAACCCGGGGCGGTAGAGCGCGTCGCCGATCATCGGCGCGGGCGCCGGGAACCACCGGTCGGGCAGCCCGGCGATCTGCACCGCCGCGTCCGTTCCGTTGCGGCTGATGAAGACCACGAGGCTCGATGCGGGGATGCCCTGGATCCCCGCCAGCGCGGCGCGGGCGGCCGCGATCGTCACGGTCAGGGCGAAATGCCCGTTGGCGGCGAGCAGCCGCGCCGTGGGCAGGACGCTGCGAGGCGCGCGCTCGGCCAGGGCCGGCAGCACCTGGCGCAGCAGCAGCATCGTCGTCGCCTGGTGGCGCATGTGGCAGTCGTCGCCCATCGCGATGCCCTGCGCGCAGAGGGCGAGCGCGTCGATGGGCCCCTCGGCGCGCAGCGCGGCCGCGAACCCGGGCGCCACCGCCTCGGCCATGGTGCGCTGGCGGCGGATCGCCTCGGGCGAGCCCACGCCCAGCCAGAACGCCTCGCCGGGGCCGTCGTTGAACGGGCTGTAGCCCACGCCGCCGCCCACCTCGTCGCGGGCGGCCCAGCACGCCATGGACGGCGAGATCACCCCGGTCATCGCCCCGGCCGCGTTCAGGGAGTGGGCGGGCGCCAGGCGCACGTCGCCGCGCGCGACCATCGGCGCGGCATCCTCCGGCGAGGTCGCCCACCCCTCCAGCACCACCGCGCCGCATACCGCGTTGCGCTGGGGGGCGCACATCAGCTCCCACTCGACGGGCGGCCCGGCGTGCAGCACGGTGCGCCCCTCCAGGCCGGGGATCAGGTCGCCGGCCGCCCCGGCCCCCACGATCATCGGGCGCGCCTCCTGCAGCCGCGCCAGGGCCCGGCGGTTGCCCTCCTCGGTGCGCTCGTCTCCGTACGCCGCCGTGAGCACCGCGACGTCGTGGGGGTCGCCGCCCGCGGGCGGGCGCCAGTCGAGCGCGAGCACGTCGGCCTGCTGCCGGCGCAGGGCCTCGGCCATCAGGTCGAGGCCGGCCGTGACGATCCGCAACTCGCTCACCGGGAGATCCTACGGGGCGTTGGTAGCGTGACGTGGTGAGCCCCAACCCGGACCTGGCGCGGCTCGCTCGCACTGTTCGCGAGCACCCCGGCCTGCGCGGCAAGCGCGATCTGGCGGTCGTGGCCTCGATCCTGGGCGGCGACGGCGACGACGCGGCCATCCTCCCCGACGGCGACGGGCACCTGGCGCTGGCGGCCGAGGCGGTCTGGCCCCCTTTCGTCGCCGGGCAGCCCCGGGTGGCCGGCGTGGCCGGAGTGGTGACCGTGCTCAACGACCTGGCGGCCAGCGGCGCCCGCCCGCTCGCGCTGCTCGACTGCATCGTGGCCGGCTCGCGTCGCCTGGCCGAGGACGTGCTGCAGGGCCTGCACATCGGCGCCGACCTCTACGGGGTGCCGGTGGTGGGCGGTCACGCGACCGTTGAGGACGGGGTGATGCCGTCGCTGTCCACCTTCGCGGTCGGCCGCGCCCGCTCGCCCCTGTCCGCCCGGAACGCGCGCGCGGGGGAGGCGGTGACGCTGGTGGCGTGCCTCGACGGCGAGACCATGGTGGGCGCGGGCGGGACCTTCTTCAGCCACCTGCGGGGCGGGCGCCGGGAGCGGGCCGCCGCGGACCTGGCGCTTCTGGCCGACGCCGCCGAGGCCGGCGAGGCCTGGGCGGCCCGCGACGTGTCGATGCCCGGCGTCGCCGGCTCGCTGCTGCAGTTGTGCGAGAGCGCGGGCGGGCTGGGCTGCGCGCTCGATGTCGGCGCGCTGCCCATCCCTCCCGGCATGCCGCTCCACCGCTGGCTGGTGACCTTCCCCTCGTACGGGTTCCTGCTGGTGGGTGACCCCGGCGCGCTGACCGGGCGCTTCCGCGAGAAGGGCCTCGCGGCCGAGCGGGTGGGCACGCTGGACGACACAGGGGTCCTGCGCCTGTCCCACGGCGCGACCGAGGAGCCCGTATGGGATCTCGGCCGCGAATCGCTCACCGGGATGCGCCCGCCCGAGAACCGTCTATGATCCACCGGTCGCGTACGCCGACTCGGGAGGCGTGCGGCGGCCGAGACCCCCAGGGGCCGGTCAGACGTCCCGGGCGCGGGCGGCATCGGGTCGCCCGCTGGGAGAGGGTCGCACGCTCCGGATCACCGCGGCGGACGGTCGAATGGCGGTCTCCCGACCAAGCCGCGGCATCGTCCGCAAGGAGCAAGTGCATTTGAACCCCACCACCTTCGCCGATCTCGGCGTCAGCGACCGCGTGTCCGCGGTGCTCGCGTCCACCGGCATCACCACCCCCTTCCCCGTCCAGGAGCTCGTGCTTCCGGTCGCGTCCTCCGGGCGCGACGTGCTGGTGCGCTCGCCGACGGGATCCGGTAAGACCCTGGCCTTCGGCCTTCCCATCATCGAGGGCCTCACCCGCGGCAGCCGCGGTCCGGCGGCGCTCGTGCTGGCCCCCACCCGGGAGCTCGCGGCCCAGATCGCCGACGACCTCGCCCCGCTGGCCGCCGCGCGCAAGCTGCGCGTGGCCGTCTGCTACGGCGGCGTCGGCCTCGACGCCCAGGCCCGGCGGTCCGCCTCCTGCGACCTGCTGGTCGCGACCCCGGGCCGTCTCAACGACCTCTGCCAGCGCGGGATGCTCAGCCTGGCCGGGGTCGAGGTGCTGGTCGTGGACGAGGCCGACCGCATGCTTGACATGGGCTTCAAGCCCCAGGTCGAGGCCATCGTCCGGCGCCTGCCGACCCAGCGGCAGACCATGTTCTTCTCCGCCACGCTCGACGGAGCCGTGGGCCGGCTGGCCGAGGAGTTCAGCCACGACGCCGCCCGGCTCGAGGTGAGCCACGAGCCCGAGCTGGAGTCGCTGGGCCACCGCCTCCAGCAGTCCTTCGTGGCGTGCACGTCCGCCACGAAGCACGAGGCGCTGGTCGAGCTGATCCAGGGCGAGGACGAGCTGGTGCTGGTGTTCTGCCGCACCAAGCACGGCGCCGACCGCCTGGCGAGGACGCTGGGCAAGCGTCACGAGGTCGCGGCCGCCGCCATGCACGGCAACCTCACCCAGGGCGCCCGTCAGCGCACCCTGGCGCAGTTCTCCCACGGCAAGCCGCGGGTGCTCGTGGCCACGGACGTCGCCTCGCGCGGGATCGACCTCGACGACATCGGCCTCGTCATCAACTTCGACCCGCCGGACGACCGCGACTCGTACACACATCGCATCGGGCGCACCGCCCGCGCCGGCCGCACCGGCCGCGCCGCCACGCTGGTCCTCCCGGACCAGGCGGCCCTGGTCGGAGCCATCGCCCGCGACCTGGGACAGGAGGCCGGCTGGGCCGAGACCGGGTACGCCGCCCCCGCGCCGCGCGTCGTCTACGGCTCGCGCCGCCGCGGCTCGGCCTTCGGGCCGTCGCGCTCGCGCCCCGCGCCCTCGGGCCCGTCCTCGGCGCCGCGCGCCAACCGGGTCAAGCGCGGCGGGGTCCGCACCACGAGGCACACGCCCGCGTGAGCGCGGCCTACGCGCCCCCGAGGGTCCAGGCGTAGCCCGTCGGGGCGAACTCGGGGGTCGCGCCGGCCAGGGCGATCGTCATCTCCTGGTGGCTGGCGCCCCGGAACGAGGTCTCGGTCCCGAGCGTGGTCCATCCCAGGTGCCGGAAGAAGGCCACGTTCCGGCTCTGGATGAGGGCGATCATGCGCGAGCCGCCCATCAGCCCCGCGGTCTCGACGGCGAAGCGCACCAGCGGGCCCCCCGCGCGCAGGGGGCGCGCATCGCGCAGCACGGCCAGCCGGTCGCCCTTCCAGAGGCCCGCCTCATCCAGCGGGTAGAGGCGCACCGCGCCCACAACCAGCGGCCCGATGGCCGCGATCACCTTCACCGCGCCCTCGTCCCAGGCGTCCCCGTCGTCGCCGGCGAAGATGCCCTGCTCCCGCACGAACACCTCGTGGCGCACACGGTGGTGCGCGGCCAGGTCGTCCTCGGTGCGCGCCACCCGCACCTCGAGGGAGGACGCCCGGGCGCGCAGGCTCACGCCGCCGGGCCGTCCGCGGCCGGGATGCCGTCCCGCCCACCGCCGAAGGCGCGCTCGAACGTGCTGAGCGCCGAGCAGGCCTGGCAGCGCACGCACCCGGCGCGCGCGTCCTGGCTCATCATCCCGGCCTCCGCGAGCAGCGGCGCCACCCGCTCGTACACCTCGCGCACGTACTCGGCGGAGGGCGGCACGCCGTGGGCGACGATGCTGCCGGGTGCCGGCCGCAGCGGCACGACGAAGGGGTAGACACCGCGGTCGATGGCCGCGCGACAGCCCTCCATCACCGATTCCGGGGTCTCTCCGAGGCCCAGGATGAAGTAGGTGGACACCTGACCCCGGCCGAAGACGTCGACGGCGGCCTCCCACGCCGCGAGGTAGTGGTCGCGGCCCTGGGCGTGCTTGCCCGGGGCGACCCGTGCGAGCACCTCCTCGTCCCATACCTCGAGGTGCAGCCCGAGCGCCTCGGCGCCGCTGTCCTTCAGCTCCGAGAACCACCCGAAGTCGTCGGGGGGCTCGATCTGCACCTGCACGGGCAGCCCGCTCGACTCGCGGATGGCCGCGGCGCATCGCGCCATGTAGGGCGCGCCGCGGTCGCGGCGGTTCGGCGTGCCGGTGGTGAGGGTGACGTCCTTCGCCCCGTCCAGGCGCGCGGCGGCCTCCGCGACCTCGGCCAGGAGCTCCGGGGTCTTGGTGGGGACGGTGCGGCCGTTGGCCAGGCTGGTGCCGATGGCGCAGAAGTGGCACTGCTCGTGGGTGCCCCAGTACACGCAGCGCTGGAAGACCGTCGAGGCCATGCTGTCGAGGTGCATCAGGGCGATCTTCCAGTAGGGCACTCCGTCGGCCGTCTGGAGGTCGTAGATCTTGGGGCGGGGGTGCATCCGCACCGGGCCCACCTCGACACCGTCGCGCAGCAGCGTCCCGGCCCGCCCGGAGCCGTTCAGCACCAGCTCGTACGGCGAGGAGGCGACGTAATCGCCGTGCACCGGCACGGTCAGCGGGGCCCCGTCCATCCAGATGAAGCCGGCGTCCGACGGCCCGGCGCCGCCCGCCCGGGTGGCCCCGGGGCCCTCGTCGGGGAGGGTCGTGCGCACGCCGAGCGACTGGAGCTCGACCGCCAGCGTGCGCAGGTCGGGCGGGCTGGCGGTGCTCACCAGGCGCTCTTGTGCAGGTTCTCGAAGTTCTCCACGAAGACCATGCGCTTCAGCTCCTCCGAGACCGGGGCGCCCTCGATCTTCCAGTACTCGCCCATGAAGTCCGACCATGGCTCGTCCGAGCCGAAGATGACGCGGTCGCCGCCGATGCCCTGCTTCTCGATCTCCACCAGCAGCCAGCGCGCCCCGAAGCCGATGGCCCACGAGGTGTCGGTGTACACCTTGTAGCCGTCCTTCACCCACTGGAGGAACTTCGGCACCAGCTTGATGTGGCCGCTCACGCCGCCCCCGAAGTGGACGAGGTGGATCTTGCACCGCTTGCCGTACTCCTCGACCATCGGGATGAAGTTGTTGATGTCGCTGTTGCCGCCGGCCGACGTGTGGAAGTGGAAGACGTAGTCGTGCTTCTCGGCCGCGTCGAAGCAGAGGTCCGCGAGCTCCTTGGTCTCCTCGTCCCACTCGGCCGGGTTCGGGTTGCCGCCCAGCAGGAAGGTCGTCTTCAGCCCGACGATGCCGGCCTGTCCGCAATGCTTGAGGGCCTCGAGCGTGTTCTCGCGGTCGCGGGGGAGGAACGACACCCACAGCAGGCCGCGGATGCGGTCGCTGGTGGTCGCCGCCTCCATCACGACGGGGTTCAGCGAGAAGGGCTGCTCCGGCTTCGGGACGCCGTAGTTGGACATCACGAGGCTGCGCTCGATGCCGTACTGGTCCATGAACTTCAGGAAGTCCTTGGTGCGCGGGAAGTCGTAGACGATCGGCTTCACCGGGTGGTCGATCCCGTAGAAGGGCCACGCCTCGATCTCGCCGATGTGGCTGTGACCATCGATTACGTTCCGCTTGATCCCCTCGGGCAGTGACACGCGGCTCCTTCCGTAAACGCTAGGTGGTCAGCAGGCTCTGACGGAGTTCCTCGGCCGCGGCGCGCCAGACGTCGGGGTCGGTGTACTCGCGGCGCGGCGCGATGGGGTCGGGCGAGGACGCCTCGCCGGTCTCGGGGTCGAGCTGGAACGCCTCGACGGCGTAGCGGGGCATCATGGTGTCGGCGTCCATCAGGGCCGACACCGAGACGGCGCGGCCGGTCCTCAGCGACATCTCCACCCGCCGGTACGGCGGCCAGAGCTCCCGCTCGCCCTCGCGCCAGATCGTCACGGTCGTGTGCCCCGCGGCGCGGGCGCGGCGGATGGCGGCCTCGGTGCGCTCCACCGCGGCCCGCTGGGCCAGCTCGCGGGAGCGCATCTGGTAGGCGGCGTCGCGCACCAGGTCGAGGTCGATCTCGGGGTTGAGGTCCGCCCGCTCGACCCCCGCGTCCGCCAGCTCCCGATCCCGTTCAGCGGTCCGGTAGGTGACGACCAGGGCGTCCACGTCCGGCACGCTCTCCAGGTGATCCACGAGCGAGCGCACGAGGCCCGTGACGGCCTCGTAGAGATCGGGGCGCACCGTGGCGACCGGGTAGAGACGCTCCTCCCCCAGGCGCCACCGTCGCTCGATCTCCGCTCGCTCGCTCACCCCGTCGTCGGTCCCCCGGCGGCCTCCTAGACCGTCCAGGTGTTGAGCTGGAAGGCCTTGTTCCGCCAGGCGGTCAGTGCCGAGTCGAGCACGTCGAGGGGGTTGAACGCCGTGACGCCCGGGATGAGGTCGTCCTCGCGGAAGCCGTAGAGGGCGCCCATGGCGAAGCGACACGCGTACACCGTCGCGCCCTCGCTCAGGAGGGTCTTGATCTGGTTGTTGATCGCCATGTGGCCGGGGAAGGCCTCCTGGCCGACGGCCGGGTAGCCGCGGGTTCCCGACGCCATCAGCACGCCCGGCCCGTAGAGCACCAGGCTCACCTTGAAGCCCTTGCGCCCCAGGCGGGTGGCCGTGAGCAGGTTGACCAGGCCGACCGAGCCCTCGTAGGGCACCGTGTGCATGAAGATCCATGCCTCTTCGCCCGCCTCGGCCTTGATGTCCGGAAAAACCTTCTCGGAGACGTCATAGAGCTCCTGACCGGCCTCTGGCTTCATTCCCTCGATCTTCGCCACGATCTTCCCTCCGGGTCGTGGTCGGCGCGCGCGGGACGATTCTCGAGCCCCGCCGCGGGCCCACCGCTGTCGCAAGGTACGATCCTGCCCTGCCGCGCGAGCGCGGCGCAAGGTGCGCCGAGTCCAAAAAAACCCGACCCTGCCGGCCTGTGTCGCGGGAGGTGCCTGAGTGAGCGACACCGTGGTGCTCGCCATCGGGGGGAACGCCCTCGCTCCGAGCGGCCTCGGCGCGTTCTCCGGCCAGAAGGATCGCGCGCGGACGGTCGCCGAGACGGCCCTCGCGATGTTGTCCACCGGCGCCCGGCTGCTGGTCGTGCACGGCAACGGCCCCCAGGTCGGCGCCCTCGCCATGGCCCAGGAGGCGGTGGCGCGAGAGGTGCCGCCCCAGCCCCTGTTCGCGCTCGGGGCGATGACCCAGGGCCAGCTCGGCTATCTGCTCGCGCAGGCCATCGGCGACGCCCTGGCCGCCGCCGGGCGTCCGCGCTCGGTGGCGGCGGTGATGACCCAGGTCGTGGTGCGGGCCGACGATCCCGCCTTCTCCCATCCCACCAAGCCCATCGGCCCCTTCTTCTCCGAGGGCCGCGCCCGGCGACTGGCCGACGCCCGCGGCTGGGACGTGGCCGAGGACGCCGGGCGCGGCTGGCGCCGGGTGGTGGCCTCGCCGGAGCCGGTGGAGGTGGTGGAGGCCCAGGAGATCCGGGCCCTGCTCGAGGCCGGCGAGGTGGTGGTGGCCTGCGGCGGCGGCGGGGTGCCGGTGACCCGTTCGGGGGAAGTCCTGGCCGGCGTCGACGCGGTCATCGACAAGGACTTCGCCGCCGCCCTCGTCGGCCGGCTGGTCGGCGCCACCTCGCTGCTGCTGCTCACCGGCGTCGATCAGGTGCTGCTCGACTTCGGGACGTCCCAGGAGCGCGCGGTGGACACGCTCACGCTCGACGAGGCCCGCGCGCACATGGCTGACGGGCAGTTCCCCGCGGGGAGCATGGGCCCCAAGGTGGAGGCGGCCATCCAGTTCGTCGAGGCCGGCGGGCGCGACGCCATCATCACCTCGCTGGACCGAGCGGCCGAGGCCCTGGCCGGGTCCGCCGGCACCCGGATCGTCGCCTGATGGCGCGCCGATCGGTGCTCACGTGGCGGCCCCCGAGGGGCGACGCCGTGCCCAACGTCTCCGGCCGCGCCCGCGCCCTGCTCGAGGACCCGCAGGGGTTCGGCAACTACATGACCTACCGCGACGCCTACCGCATCCTGGGTTGGGATCCCGCCGAGATCTACCGCGATGGGGCGATCGCGCTCGACCGCTCGGAGTGGGCCGACCTGGGATGGATGGCCAACCACCTGGGCCCCTCGCCGCTCGCGCTCATGGCCATGCGGGCCGCGGTCGACGAGGAGCACGTGGGGCCCTACTCGCCCGATCTCGACGAGGGGCTGCGCGACCTCATGGCCGAGCAGCTCCTCGGCCGGGAGCGCGGCGACGGCTTCGAGGTGATTGGCACCGAGGGCGCCCAGGCCGGCGTGGCCTACGCGGCCCTGGCCTGCCTCGACCCCGGCGATCAGGCGATCGTGACCGACCCCGGCTACTTCCACTTCGTCCCGGCACTGCGGCTGGCCGGCGCGGAGCCGGTCTGGGTGCGCCTCTCCGCAGCCGGCGGCTGGCGCCTCGACCCCGACGAGGTCGCCGCCGCCCTCACCCCCCGCACGCGGATGGTCGTGGTGTGCGATCCGGTCAACCCCTTCGGCACGGTGCAGACCCGCGAGGAGCTGGCGGCCCTGTGCACCCTCTCGGCCGAGCGCGGGGTGGTGATCCTGGCCGACAGCACGCACTCGGCGCACCGGGTCGATCCCGGGGCCGCCCACCACCCCATCGCGGCGATCGCCGCGGAGCACCCCGGCGCGACGGTGCTGGTGGCGAGCGGCCTGGCCCACGGGTACGGCATGGCCGGCGCGCGGATCGGGGCCCTCGGCGGCCCGCCCGCCCTGGTGCGGGCCTGCCTGCAGGTGAAGATCGCCGCCGTCCGCCTCAACACCAACCGCTTGGCCCAGGTCGGCGCGGCCGCGGCCCTGCGCGACGGCGTGTGGCTGCGCCGCGGCGAGGAGGTCATCCGGCGGAACCTCGCCCGACTGCGCGAGATCGCCCGCCCGGTGATCGACCCGGCCTACGGCTTCTCGTGCGTGGTCGACGTGTCGGAGACCGGGGCCGGCGCCCAGGAGCTCACGGTGGCGCTCTGCCGGCGCCGCGTGGCGGTCTATCCGGGCGACGGGCTCGGCGAGGTCGGCGCCACCACAACGGTCCGTCTCAACCTGAGCGATCCGGACCCCTCGGCGCTCGAGCGCTTCGCCGCCGCCTTCCCCGAGGCGTGCGAGGAGGCGGCGAGCGGGGTCTACCGCGACGCGGTCGTGGAGCTCTTCCGCTCCTACGGCACCGACCGCGGCCGGCGGATCGCGGAGATCATCGCTCGTACCGGGGGTTAGGGCTCGGCGTCGAAGAGGCGCTCCTGGGCGGGGTCGGGCTCGGGGGCGTCGTCGGGCGAGGCGCCCTCGACCGCCCCGAGCGACGCCGTGATCTCCTTCCGGCCGTCGCGGAAGGTGCCGACGCGGTCCGCGTAGGACCGCTCGATCGCGCCCGGGTGGATGCCCGCGACCACCTCGGCCAGCACGGCGCGCTCTCGGCCCGGCTCGGGCGCCGGGGTCACCTCGAAGACGTCGCGCATGCGCTCGCCGGTGTCGAGGTCGTGGCTCACGATGATCACGAGCGAGGCCGGCACGGTCCTCCGGACCCTAACCGGCGCCCGCGCTCGGTAGCATCCTCCGGGTGCTCGCTCTCGGCTGGTACTGCCCCTCGGAGGGTGACGGACGATGGCTGGGAACCCGGCAGCCCGAGCGCGCGCCCGAGATCACCTACCTGGCCTCCGTGGCGCAGGCCGCCGAGGACGCCGGCGCCCAGGAGATCCTCATCCCCACCGGCTCGGTCAACGACTCGTTCGCGCCCGACGCCCGGTTCATGGAGAGCTGGACCACGGCCTCCGCGCTCGCGACCATGACGCGCCGCATCCGGCTGCTGGTCGCCGTGAACCCGGCCGCCATCCGGCCCGAGCTGGCGGCCCACCAGGCCCAGACGCTCTGGTCGATCGCGCCGGAGCGGATCGCCGTCAACCTCGTGGCCGGCGGTGGGCCGGAGACCGGCTACGGCGGTCCGGCGCTCGCCCACGACGAGCGCTACGCGCGCCTGGGCGAGCTGGCGGACGCCCTGGGCGAGCGCTTCCCGGGCCCGCTCTACCTGGGCGGGGCCAGCGAGGCGGCCAAGGCCCTGGCCGCCCGCGTGGCCGACACGTACCTGATGTGGGGGGAGCCTCCGGAGCGCATCGGCGAGCGGATCCGGGAGATGCGCGAGCGCGCGGGCGGGCGACCCCTGCGCTTCGGCCTGCGCATCCACCTGATCGCCCGCAGCGGGGGCGCCGAGGCGCTCGAGGCCGCCCGGCAGCTGGTCTCCAAGGCCGAGGTCGCGGGCGAGCGCGCCTCCGAGTACGAGGAGTTCGACAGCGAGGGCCAGGCGCGCATGAACGCCATGACGGCCGACGAGGAGGGCTGGGTTTCGCCCGGCCTGTGGGCCGGCATCCGGGCCGTGCGCGGCGGCGCGGGCACCGCGTTGGTGGGATCGCACGGCCGCGTCGCCGCGCTGCTCGACGAGTACCGCCGTGCCGGGGTGGATCTTGTGATCGCCTCCGGCTACCCCCATCTGGAGGAGGTGACCCGGGTCGGCCGCCGCGTGTGGCCGCGCCTCACGGCCCGGGCGGTGGCGTGATCCGCTCGCTCGACCCCCGCCCGCCAGGCCGGGCCGGGGAGCTGGCCGAGCGCTTCGGCACGCCGCTCTACGTCTTCGACGGCGCGCGCATCGAAGCCGAGGCCCACGCGTTCCAGGCCGTGGCCGGGCCGGCCGCGACCGTCGCCTACTCGGTGAAGTCCAACCCCCTGATGGGCCTGGTGGCCCGCCTGCACCGGGCGGGATGCTGGGTTGAGGTCGCCTCGGGATTCGAGTATCGCATCGCCCGCCGGGCGGGCATCCCGGGGACGCAGATCGTCTTCAACGGGCCCCTCAAGACCTCGCAGGAGCTGCGCCGGGCGCTGTCGGAGGGGGCCACGGTCGTCGCCGACGGGGTGGAGCAGGTGCGTGAGATCGCCCGCCTCGCGGGCCACGCCCGCCCCGGGGCCCGCGTGGGCCTGCGGCTCGTCCCGCCCGACCGGGAGGGTCGCGATCGCTTCGGGGTCCCGGCGCGCATGGCCCCGGCGGCCGCGTCGGTCCTCGCGCGGGCGGGCCTGCCGCTGACCGGCCTGCACATCCACCTGGGCGCCTACCAACTCGGCCCGTTGCCCCCCTCCGGGCCGCCGATCCACGGCGTCACGGTGCAGTACCCCGTGCCGGTCGCGCGCTTCGCCGACGCGGCCGGGCGGCTGCGCGAGACGGCCGAGGGCGTCGGTGGCATCGAGTGGCTCGACCTGGGCGGTGGTTGGCCGGCTGCCGCGGGCCTCGCGGAGCATCTCGGCGCGGCGCGCGCGGCTCTCGGCCCGGACGCCCCGCCGCTCGTCCTGGAGCCCGGCCGGGCGCTCATCCGCGACGCGGGCTGGCTGTTGGTGCGGGTGGTCGCCCGCCGTGGGCGCGGCGCGGTGGTGGTCGACGCGGGCGTGACCCAGGTCCCGTGCGTGCTGTGGAAGCGATCGCCCGTCCACCCGGCCGAGCCGCGCGACGGCGGCGAGCGCCCCACCGACCTCTTCGGGCCGCTCTGCCTGCAGCACGACGCCGTCGCCCGCGAGGTGCCGATGCCGCCGCTGCGGGTGGGCGACCTCGTGTGGATCGGCCAGACCGGCGCCTACGCGATGGCCCAGGCGTCCCCCTTCATCCACCTGCGCCCGGGCGCCGTGCTCGTGGAGGGCGGCCGCGCGTCCACCCTGCGCTGGGCGGAGACGGACGAGGAGGCGCTCGGCGCCCAGGCCGAGCCCCTGCTCGCCGGGCCCGAGGGGCGCGCAATGTCGGCCACGTGACCGCGATCCGCGTCCGCGCGGGCCGCTGGGCCGACAGCGCCAAGATGATGGCCGCCGCCCGCGCCGCCGAGGAGGTGGACGGCGTCGAGCGCGCGCTGTGCTTCATGGGGACGCCCGCCAACCGCGCGGAGGCGGCGTCGATGGGCTTCTCGGACCCCGGGATCGAGGGGGCGGGGCCCGACGACCTGGTGCTCGCCGTGAGGGGGGCGGATGCCGAGGCCGGCATCGCCGCCGCGGAGCAGGTCCTGGGTGCCGGCCCGTCCGGTGGGACGCCCGGCGCCCAGGGGCCGCGCCCGCCGCGCAGCATGGCGCGCGCGCAGGGCACCCTCGCCGTGATCTCCGTGCCCGGCGAGTACGCGGCCCTCGAGGCGCACAAGGCGCTCGGCGCCGGCATGGACGTGCTCCTGTTCAGCGACGGGGTGTCGCTGGAGGACGAGGTCGCCCTGAAGCGCCGCGCCCACGCCTCGGGCCTCCTGGTCATGGGCCCGGGCGCGGGAACGGCGATCATCGACGGGCTGGCGCTCGGCTTCGCGAACGTGGTGGCGCGCGGCCCGGTGGGCGTGGTCGCGGCGGCCGGCACCGGGGCGCAGGAGGTCACGGTGCTGCTCGACCGGGCGGGCGCCGGGGTCAGCCGCTGCTACGGGACCGGCGGGCGCGACCTCAAGGACGAGGTGGGAGCGATCACGGCACTCGACGCCATCGACCGCCTCGCGTCCGACGATCAGACGGAGGTCATCCTCTGCGTCTCCAAGCCGCCCTCCCCCGAGGTCGCCGAGCGGGTGCTGCGGGCCCTGGCCGGCACCGGCCTGCCCGCCGCCGCCTGCATGGTGGGAGGCGGGGTCGAGCCGGTTGCGGGGGTCCACCTTGCCGCGACCCTGGAGGAGGCGGCCCTGGCCGCCGCCCGCCTCGCCGGGCACTCGTCCGAGGCGCCGGGCCCGCCGCGCGCCGAGTGGGTCACCGGCGGCGCGGTGCGCGGGCTCTTCTCCGGGGGGACGCTGTGCAGCGAGGCCGCCGCGATCCTCGCCGAGCGCCTCGGGGACGTGTCCACCAACGCCCCGGCCGGACGCGCGCGGCGCCTCGAGGGGGAGCCGCGCGGCCACGCATGCCTGGATCTCGGCGAGGAGGAGTTCACCCGCGGGAGGCCCCATCCGATGATCGACCCGGCCGCCCGCGCGGAGCGGCTGGCCCGGGAGGCGGCCGACCCCGAGGTGGGCGTCCTCCTGATCGACGTCGTGCTCGGACACGCCAGTCATCCCGACCCCGCCGGCGTGCTGGCGCCGGTCATCCGCGAGGCCCTGGAGGCGCGCCCTCAGCTCGCCGTGGTGGGCTACGTGCTGGGCACGGAGGAGGATCCGCAGGTGCACAGCCGCCAGGAGGCCGCGCTGTCCCAGGCGGGGGTGCGCCTGGCGCCCACCAACGCCGCGGCCGCGAGGCTCGCCGCCAGCATCGCGGGATGATCCTCAAACGCCGATGAGAATCCGCCTGGTCACGTACTCGACGAAGCCTCGCGGAGGCGTGGTGCACGCGCTGTCCCTGGCCGAGGCGCTTGCCGACCGGGGGCACGACGTGGAGCTGTGGGCGCTGTCGGCCGATGGGGCCGCCTTCTTCCGCGAGCCGCGGGTGACCGCCTGCCTGGTGCCCGTGGAGCGCCGCCCGGGTGAGCCGGTGCGGGACCGCATCCTGCGCTACGCCGACGTGCTGGCCGACGGCCTGCGGGTCGCGGGGCCGGCGGACGTGCACCACGCCGAGGACTGCCTGTCGGCGCGATCGCTCCTGGCCCTGCGCGCCGAGGGGCTCGTGCCGGCCGTGGTCCGCACCATCCACCACGTCGACGACTTCCGCGACCCGGTGCTCACGGAGTGCCAGCGCGCCTCGATCGAGGACGTCGACCACCGCGTGTGCGTCAGCGCCCACTGGGCCGCCGCGATCGCGCGCGACCACGGCGTCAGCGCGCGCGTCATCCCGAACGGGGTCGCCGGCGAGCGCTTCGCCGCGTGCCCGCTCGACCGGGCGGCCGCCGGGAGGCTGCTCGGCTGGGGCGCGCGGCCCACGGTGCTGGCGGTGGGGGGGATCGAGCCGCGCAAGGGCAGCCGCGCCCTGCTCGAGGCGTTCGCCCGGGCGCG
>JAXIPH010000178.1:0-6035 GCA_045403035.1 Thermoleophilia bacterium
AAGACCTCGGCCGGCTCGCTGTCGTGCAGCACGATGTTCTCGGCCAGGGTGAAGTCGAGCACCAGCCCGCGGCGCTGGCGGTCGGTCGGGATGTGGCCGACGCCGGCCTCGAGCACCGCGTGCGGGCTCGCCCCGGTGATGTCCTGGCCATCGGCCGTGATCGTGCCCGAGGTCGGGGCGCGCAGGCCCGTGATGGCGTCGATGAGCTCGGCCTGGCCGTTGCCGTCGACGCCGGCGAGGCCCACGATCTCCCCGGCCGCCACCTGGAGGGAGAGGCCGCGAACGGCCTCCAGCCCGCGGTCGTCGTGGACGACCAGGTCCTGCACCACCAGCCGAGCGTGCGCGGGCTTCGCGGGCGCCTTGTCGATCGACAGCACCACGTCGCGGCCCACCATGAACCGCGCGAGGCTCGCCTCGGTCGCGCCCGCCGTGGCCTCGGTCGCGATGTACTTGCCGCGCCGCAGCACGGTTACCCGGTCGGCGATCTCCAGCACCTCGTTGAGCTTGTGGGTGATGAAGATGACCGACGTCCCCTGGGCCGTGAGGCTGCGCAGGATCTCCGCCAGCTCCAGCGCCTCCTGCGGTGTCAGGACCGCGGTGGGCTCGTCGAGGATGAGGATCTCGGCTCCCCGGTAGAGGGCCTTCAGGATCTCCACGCGCTGCTCCATGCCCACCGTGATGTCCTCGACGAGGGCGTCCGGATCGACGGCCAGCCCGAACCTGTCGGAGATCGCCCGCACGCGGCCGGAGGCCTCGGTCCGGTCGATCAGCACCCCTCCCTGGGTGGGCTCGATGGCCAGCACGATGTTCTCGGCCACGGTCATGACCGGGATGAGCATGAAGTGCTGGTGGACCATCCCGATCCCGA
This sequence comes from Thermoleophilia bacterium, assembly GCA_045403035.1. Lineage (GTDB taxonomy): Bacteria > Actinomycetota > Thermoleophilia > Miltoncostaeales > Miltoncostaeaceae > CAVXDY01. Next base: position 869 of record JAXIPH010000178.1, read on the forward strand.
GCGCGATCGCGTCGCCCGGCGCGGTGATCTCGACGCGCTCACCCCGGACGCGGATCTCGCCCTCGTCCGGCCTGGTGAGCCCGTAGAGGACGTTCATCAGGGTGGACTTGCCGGCGCCGTTCTCGCCGAGCAGCGCGTGCACCTCGCCGCGCCGGAGGTCGAAGTGGATGTCGTCGGAGGCGACGACCCCCGGGTAGCGCTTCGTGATCCCGGCCATCTCCAGCACCGTCTCCCCCGGCGCGCGCGGCGCCGGGGGAGCGTGGTGCTCGGGGGTCGGTCTCACGACCGGTGGGTCGTGCGGTGGTCGACTAGCTGGTCGGCACCGTGATCTCGCCGTCGATGATCTGCTGCTTGAGGGCCTCGACCTCGTCGAGGATCGCCTGAGACACCTCCGGGCTGGTCGTCCCGAGGCTGACACCCTCGTTGGCGAGGTCGAAGGTCGCGTCGGTGCCGCCCGCGAACGTGCCGTCCTGGACCGCCTTGGCGCTCTCGAAGACCGACGTGTCCACGCGCTTCACGGCGCTGGTGAGGATGTGGTCGCCGAGGTCCGACTGGTCGCGGTCCACGCCGACGCCCCAGACGCCCTCGTCAGCGGCCGCCGACAGCGCGCCGAGGCCGCAGCCGCCGGCCACCTGGAAGACCACCTGCGAGCCCTTGGCGATCTGGTCGAGCGCGATCTCCTTGCACTTGGCCTGGGCGACGAACTCCTGCGAGTAGCCGACCAGCACCTGGATGTCGGGGTTGGCCGCCTTCGCGCCCGCCTCGTAGCCGGCGATGAAGATGGTCACGGTCGGGATCTTCTGGCCGCCGACGGCGCTGATGACCTGCTTACCGCCCTGCTCCGCGACGACCTTGGCCGCCATGTACCCGATCAGGTAGCTGTTCTCGTTGGTCGCGAACGTGAGGCCCAGAACGTTGGCCGGCTTGTCCTTGAGGGCCGCATTCGGGAAGTCCACGATCGCGAAGTTCGAGTCCGGGAACTGACCGGCGACCGTGTTGACGGCGTCGGCCATCAGGAAGCCCTGCCCGATCGTGAGGTCGTAGCCGCCCCGAGCCAGGGTGCTGAGGTTGGGGATGTAGTCGCTGGCCGCCGCCGACTCGATCGGGCGCCCCTCGATGACCGGCTCGGCCTCGGCCCGCTCCAGGCCCTCGAGCCCGGACTGGTTGAACGAGCGGTCGTTGAACTTGCCGACGTCGCTCACCAGGCCGACCTTGATGTCGGACGCGGCGGGAGCTGACGTCGTCGCGCCCGCCCCGCTGTCGTCGTCGTCCCCACAAGCGGCGGCGACCAGGGCGACGGCCGCCAGGACCGCCACGAGCCCCGCCAGCACCCTCCAGCGTCGTGCTCTCATCGCAACTCCTCGATCCGGCTTTGCGGGTGACCGGGCCCCCGGCCCCCGAAGTATTTCGTTCGGGCCTTATACATCGTCCGGCACCCGCGGCGATACCTATTGCCGGGCAATCCTCTCGATGACGCGTGAAACGGAGGGGCGCGGGGCGTCGCCCAGCGCGATGGCGCCGGTGAAGGCCGAGCGCCCGGCCTCGAGGTGGGCCTCGTCGTCGGCGTGGAGCTCGGCCAGCACCTGGCCCGTCGTCACGGAGTCCCCGGGGGTCACGCGCAGGACCACCCCGGCCGCGGCGCTCACCGGCTCGTCCTTGCGCTCGCGTCCGGCGCCGAGCCGGCTCGCCGCGACGCCCACCGCGAGAGCGTCCACCCGCTCGATCGTCCCCGCCGCCTCGGCCCGCACCTCCTCGATGTGCGCCGCAACGGGGAGCGCGGCGTCGGGGTCGCCACCCTGGGCGCGCACCATTGCACGCCAGCGGTCCATCGCACGGCCGTCGCGCAGCGCGTCGGCGGGGTCGGCGTCGATGCCGGCCAGCGCCAGCATCTCGCGGGCGAGCGCCAGCGTCACCTCGACCACGTCCGGCGGGCCGCCCCCGGCGAGCACCTCCACGGACTCCCGCACCTCCAGGGCATTGCCCGCGGTGCGCCCGAGCGGGGTGTCCATGTCGGTCAGGAGCGCGGTGGTCCGCACGCCGTGCGCGTCGCCCAGCTCCACCATCGTGCTCGCCAGCTCCCGCGCCCGGTCTCGGTCGCGCATGAAGGCGCCGATCCCCACCTTCACGTCCAGCACCAGGGCCGCGGTGCCCTCGGCGATCTTCTTGGACATGATCGAGCTGGCGATCAGCGGGATGGAGTCGACCGTGCTCGTCACGTCGCGGAGGGCGTAGAGCTTGCGGTCGGCGGGCGCCAGGTCGGGGCCCGCCGAGCAGATCACCGCCCCCAGCTCGGCCAGCTGCGCGATGAACTCGGGGCCCGTCAGGTCCACCCGGAATCCCGGGATCGCCTCGAGCTTGTCGAGGGTCCCGCCGGTGTGCCCCAGGCCCCGGCCCGACAGCTGCGGCACCGCGGCCCCGCAGGCCGCCACCAGCGGGCACAGCGGCAACGAGATCTTGTCGCCGACGCCGCCGGTGGAGTGCTTGTCGACCGTGGGGAAGGGCACCAGCGAGAGGTCGAGGCGCTCCCCCGAGCGGATCATCGCGTCGGTCCAGGTCGCCAGCTCACGGGTGGAGAGGCCTCGGAAGAAGATCGCCATGAGCAGCGCCGAGGCCTGCTCGTCGGCGACCGTCCCCCGCGTGTACGCGTCGAGGAACCAGCGGATCCACTCGTCCGAGAGCTCCTCGCCATCGCGCTTGGCGCGGATGACGTCCACGGCCGAGGGCGTCATCGGCCGGCGCGGGTCTCCACGTCGCCGGGGCCGAAGGCCCCGGGCAGCAGGTCGCCGAGGGTCGTCGGCGGGCCATCCTCCCCGCCGTCCACCAGCAGGTCCGGCCCCCCGTGCTCGTAGAGCAGCTGGCGGCAGCGCCCGCAGGGCGCCAGCGGGCGCCCGTCACCGGCCACGATCGCCACGGCCACCAGCCCCCCGCCGCCGGAGGAGGCCAGGTCGGAGACCAGCCCGCACTCGGCGCAGAGCGTCACGCCGTAGCTCGCGTTCTCCACGTTGCAGCCGCGCACCAGCCGCCCGTCGCCGGTCAGGCCGCTCGCCCCGACCAGGACGCCCGAGTAGGGGGCGTAGGAGCGCTCCGTCATCGCCCGCGCCTCGCGCCGCAGCATGGGCCAGTCGACGCTCACCCCGGTCAGGCGGCGGCCAGCAGGTCGAGGGCGGCCGGCGCCTCGCGGATCTCGCTCACCTGGGCCAGCCGCGGGTGGGCCTCCTCCACCTCGGCGTGCTCGAGGGCCCAGGTCACGTGGTAGGGCACGTGGATCCCCGCGCCGCCCAGCTCCAGCACCGGGGCGATGTCCGACCGCACCGAGTTGCCGATCATGCAGAACGCGTCCGGCGACGCCCCCATGCGCGTGAGCACGCGCGCGTAGGTGGCCGGGTCCTTCTCGGCCACGATCTCGATGCTCTCGAAGCGCTCGGCGACGCCCGAGGCCGCCACCTTGGACTCCTGGTGGAAGAGGTCGCCCTTGGTGATCAGCACGAGCCGGTGCCGCTCCCCGAGCACGTCGAGCGTCTCGGCCACCCCGTCGAGCAGCTCCACCGGATGCGCCAGCAGCTCCTTGCCCAGAGAGATGATCCGCTCCATGTGCTCTCCGTCGATGCGGTGCTCGGTGATCGACAGGGCGGTCTCGATCATCGAGAGCGTGAAGCCCTTCACCCCGTAGCCGAACAGGGCCAGGTTGCGTCGCTCGGTGGCCAGCAGCGCCGGGGAGACGGTCTCGGGGTCCACCCAGGGGGCGAGCAGCTCGCAGTAGCGCTGCTCGGTCAGGTTGTAGTGCCCCTCGCTGTGCCAGAGGGTGTCGTCCCCGTCGATGCCCACCACGTCGATCGCCATGCGTCTCAGTCTAGTGAGCGACCTGAACGCCGGCTGGGGCCGTGGCCGGTCCACCCCGCGCCAGTCGATACCGTTCGGGCATGAGAATCGACGACGAGAACGTACGACGCGCCCCGAAGGTGCTGCTCCACGACCACCTCGACGGGGGTCTCCGGCCGCAGACGATCGTGGAGCTCGCGGCCGAGACCGGCTACGACGGCCTGCCCACGACCGACCCCGGGGAGCTGCGCGAGGTCATCTCCCGGGGCGCCAACCGCAACGACCTCGGGCTCTACCTGGAGACGTTCGCCCACACGGTGGGGGTGATGCAGACCCGCGAGGGGCTGGAGCGGGTGGCCGCCGAGTGCGCCGAGGACCTGGCCGACGACGGCATCGTCTACGCCGAGATCCGCTTCGCGCCCGAGCTGCACATCGAGCGCGGGCTGAGCCTGGACGAGGTCGTCGAGGCCGTGCTCGCCGGCTTCGGCACCGCCACCGCGGGCCGGGAGCTGACCGTGAGGGTGCTGTGCTCGGCCATGCGGCAGCAGGCCAGCAGCCTGGAGATCGCCGAGCTGGCCCTGCGCCACCGCGACCAGGGCGTGTGTGGGTTCGACATCGCCGGCCCCGAGGCGGGCTATCCCCCCGCCCGCCACCTGGACGCCTTCTCCCGGGTGATGCGCGGGAACTTCCACATCACCATCCACGCCGGCGAGGGCTTCGGCCTGCCGTCGATCGCCGAGGCCCTGCACGTGTGCGGCGCCGAGCGTCTCGGCCACGGCGTGCGCATCATCGACGACATCGCCCTCGACGCCGACGGCCGGCACCGGCTGGGCCTGCTGGCGGCCTTCGTGCGCGACACCCGGGTCCCCCTGGAGCTGTGCCCGTCGTCGAACGTCCACGTGGGCGCGGCGGCCTCCATCGCCGACCACCCGGTGGGCCTGCTGGCGAGCCTGCGGTTCCGCGTCACCGTGACCACGGACAACCGGCTGATGAGCGACACCAGCCTCAGCCGCGAGTTCATGCTCCTGGGCGAGGCCTTCGGATGGGACCTCGACGACGTGCGCTGGGCGACGATCAACGCCATGAAGAGCGCGTTCCTCCCCTTCGACGAGCGCCTGGCGCTCATCAACCGGGTCATCAAGCCCGGCTTCGCGATGCTGGGGGCGGACGGCTGATCCGGATGGCCGGGGGATCCCCTCTGTGGTCTACTGACCAGCGCGTAGAGCAGTTCATGTGGCCGAAAATGGGAGTGCAGAGGTGCTGGGAGACAAGCGTGTGACGACGGCCATTCCCGTCGGGGATGTCGATCGGGCTCGCCGCTTCTACGAGGGCCTCCTCGGCCTGAAGG
>JAXIPH010000141.1:0-26152 GCA_045403035.1 Thermoleophilia bacterium
GGAGGCGTGGGCCGAGCAGGGGGACCGGCGGCGCGGGGGACCGGGCGTGGCATGGGTCGGGGGACGCGGCGCCACGGCGCTGGCGGAGGCGCTCGAGGCCTGGGCGGCGGGCCGGGCCGTCGTCGCGCTGCCGGGGACCCCGCGGCACGATCTGCTGCGCCGGGGGCGGGTCTTGCGCGCCGAGACGATCCTCGAGGCCGTGGAGGCCACCCGCTTCCTCCGTGCGAACCCGCCCCTGGCGCGTTCGTTGGGGGTGCGCGGACGCGAGACGGCGCGATCGCTGCCCCCGGCCGCGCACGTGGCGACAGCCCTGGCCGAGGGGGCCGAGCTGGCGCGCCAGTCGATGGTGGCCGTACCGTGAGCGGGCCGTGGAAGCTGGCCGTGGTGGTGCCGCGCTACGGGCCCGACATCGGCGGCGGCGCCGAGGGCCTCGTCCGCTGGGCCGCCGGCTGGCTGGCCCGGCGACACGACGTGACCGTGCTGACCACCTGCGCGCACGACTACCGGACGTGGGCGGACCATTACCCGGCCGGCTCCTCCACAGACGGGGGCGTCGAGGTGCGACGGTTCCCGGTCCCGCGCCCGAGGGTGCCCGGCCGCTTCAACCGCTGGTACACGGCCGCGGCCGGCGGCGGCCTGGGCGTCGACGGGCTGGTGCGATGGATGCGCGAGCAGGGCCCGAACTCACCCGCCCTGCTGGAGCACCTGGACCGGGAGGGGGGCGGCTATGACGCGGTGGTGTTCGTGCCCTACCTGTACGCCACGACCTGGGATGGCCTGCCGATGGTGGCCGACCGCTCGTTGCTGATCCCGGCCCTCCACGACGAGCCCCCGGCCGCATTCCCGATCATGGACCGCACGTTCCACCTCGCCCGCGGCCTGGCCTTCAGCACCCCGGAGGAGCGCGAGTTCTGCCGTCGGCGCTTCGGCCCGCTCCGCGCCCACTCCCGGCTCGTCGGCGTGGGCGTGGATCGCCCGCCCGAGGTGGCCTCGCGGCCCGCCGGCCGGCCCTACGTGCTCTATCTGGGGCGGGTGGACCCCTCCAAGGGCTGCGTCGACCTGCTCAAGCAGCACCGCGCCGCCATCCGCGCCGACCCGAGCTCGCCTCGCCTGGTGATGGCCGGGCGCGCGGCGATGCCGCTGCCCGACGAGCCGTGGCTCGAGGTGCGGGGCTTCGTCTCGGAAAACGAGAAGCACGAGCTACTCGCCGGCGCGCTCGCGTTGGTGCTGCCCTCGCCGTACGAGAGCCTGTCGATGGTCGTGCTGGAGTCGTGGACCCACGGACGTCCGGTGCTGGTGAGCGCCCGCTCGCCCGTGCTCGTGGGGCAGGTGCGCCGTGCCTCGGGCGGCCTCTGGTACGGGGACACGGGCGAGTACGCCACCGCCCTCTCGCTGCTGGCGGGGGATCCCGGACTCGCCGCCGGCCTGGGCGCCCAGGGACGCCGCTACGCCCGCGGCCGGTTCCGGCAGGGGGCCGTCGGGGCGCGCCTCGAGGAGCTGGTGGAGCAGGTCGTCACCGCCCGTAGGATCGCGGCGTGAGCCAGGAGGAGCGGCGAGCGCTCATCGACGCGCTGGAGGGCCGGGTCGCGCGGCGCGCAGAGGCCGGCGACTACGAGCTGCCGTGGCTGAAGGCCTCCGTGGAGGAGGTGCGCCCGCCCACGCCGGTGGACCGCTACCTGCAGACGACCCGCGGGGTGCGGGGCCGGGCCGAGCTCGCCCGCGGGCGACGGCTCCGGGAGGCGCTGGCGTGGCTCGGGCTGGCCCTGCAGGCCGAGTCGCGCGCGCGGGAGGAGCTGGAGGACCGTCTCGACGAGGTCACCACGGACCTCGGCACGCGGCTGGAGCGGGTCGAGAGGGGCCTGAGCGCGCTCGGCCACGCCCATGGCGAGCGCATCCACCGCCTGGAGGACGACCGGCGATGGATCGCCGGACAGGCGCTGCGGGCGCTCTACCCCGAGCTCGCGGCCCCCGGGACGGCCCTCGATCTGGAGAGCTTCGAGGCCCGCGTCTCGTCACAGAACGGCGAGGACGGCATCCTGCTGAGGCTCTTCTCGGTGATCGGGGCGACCGATCGTCGCTTCGTCGAGATCGGCATCGAGGACGGGCGGGAGTGCAACACCGCCAACCTCGCGCTGGGCTTCGGCTGGAGCGGCCTCATGGTCGACCGCGACCCGGAGGGCGTGGACGCGGCCCGGCGCCGGTTCGCCGCACGCCCGCAGACGGCCGAGAGCGTGAGGGTGCTCCAGCGGCACGTGACGCGCGAGAACGTCGACGAGGTGCTCGCGTCTGAGGGCTTCGCGGGCGAGTCGGACCTGCTCTCGATCGACATCGACGGGAACGACCTCTGGGTGTGGGAGGCCATCGAGCGCAGCCGCCCGCGCGTGGTGGTCGTGGAGTACAACGCCACCTTCGGTCCCGAGCGCTCCGTGACCGTGCCCTACGACCCCGGGTTCGACCGGATGGCCCGGCACCCGAGCGGGTACTACCACGGCGCGTCGATCACGGCGCTCGCGCGCGTCGGCGGGCGCAAGGGCTACGTCCTGGCAGGGTGCGACGGCAATGGGGTCAACGCCTTCTTCGTGCGCTCCGACTGCGCGGAGGGCGTCGTCCCCGCCACGGCTCCGGGGGCTGCGTGGAGGCCCATCCGTGAGCGTGGACCCCAGGACACCGCCGAGCAGTTCGAGCTGATCGCCCACCTCCCGCTCGACGAGGTGTCGTGAGCCGGCCACCGGGTCCCGGTCGCCGGATCAACGTCTTCGTCCCCACCGTCGCGCCCTCCGACGCCGTCTCCGACCAGGCCCGCCACGCCGTGCGCCTGCTGGGCGAGTGGGGCCACGACGCGGCCCTGGTGGCCGAGAACCTCGAGGGTGGGGGCGGCGTCCTCCCCCTGGGTGATGCGCTGCTCACCCGGCCGGGCGCCGCCTGGGTGGTGCACTACGGGATCTGGGCCGACGGCCTGCGCGAGGTGATGCGCGCCCCCGGCGGGCCGAAGGCCTTCGTGTACCACAACGTCACGCCCTCCGAGCTGCTGCCGAGGGGGCCCGTCGCCCGTCTGTGCCGCCGCGCCCGCCGGGCGCTCCCCGACCTGGCCGGCGCCTGGGACCTCGTGATGGCCGACTCCGAGTACAACGCCGGCGAGCTGCGGCGGGCGGGCTTCGGGCACGTGGAGGTCGTGCCTCTGCTCCTGCCGGTACCGGCGAGCCCCCCGCGGGCCTGGCCGCGCGGCGAGTCCGTGCTGTTCGTGGGGCGCATCTCGCCCAGCAAGGGACTCGACGACCTGATCAAGGCGTTCGCCCTCCTGCGGCGCCTGCACCGGCCGGAGGCCACGCTGGACGTGGTGGGCTCGTCCGAGGGATGGGGCCCCTATGCCGCTGGGCTTCGGGCGCTGGCGGAACGCATCGGGTGCGGCGGGATCGCCTTCCGCGGCTCGGTCTCCGACGCCGAGCGGGACGCGCTCTACGCCGGGGCGGGGGTCGTGTGCCTCACGTCACGGCACGAGGGGTTCAGCGCGCCGCTGGTGGAGGCCATGCGCGCCGGAGCCCCGGTCGTGGCCGTGGACGTGGGTGCCGTGGCAGAGACCCTCGGCGAGGGCGGCGTCCTCCTGCCCCGCCCCGACCCCCGGCTGGTGGCCGAGGCACTCGCCGCGGTCCTTTCGGACGAGGGGCTGCGGGAGCGGTTGCGCGAGGGTGCCCGCCGGGCGGTCGCGCGCGTCGATCCGTCCCTCGTCGAGGCGCGCCTGCGGGCAACCCTCGGAACCCTGATGGATGTGCCCCGGCCGGTCTCCTGATGCTGGCGGTGTTCGGCATCTTCGCGCTCGGAGCCCTCCTCTGTCTCGGGGCGGGCGCGGCAGTGAGAGGGCTGCTGTGGCCGCGCGATCCCTGGATCGGCGTCGACACGGTTCCGCTCGGGCTGGCGGCGCTGATCGCCGTCCTCTACCCGCTGGGCCTCGCCCTGTCGGGCAGCGGGGCCGCGATCGTGGTGGTGGGCCTGATCGTCGTGGGCCTGGCAGGGGCCCTGGTCCGCCGGGTGCGCGGCGGCGACCGCCTCCGCGCCGCCGGGGCGGCCCTCGTGCCGTCGGTCCCCGCGGCGATCGTCGTGGGTGGCGGCCTGGTGCTCGGGCTCCTGCTCCTGGTTGCGACGGGCCGTCAGGGCTTCCCCACCACGATCGCGGTCACCAACAACGACGGGTGGGGCTACGCGGCGATGGTGCAGTGGCTCACGGACCACCCCTTCCCGCGCGACGTGCTCCCGGACATCGCGCACCCCATGACGCTCGTGCCGTGGAACTACAGCTCGAACGACTTCGCCGTCGGCTTCGAGCACTTCGCCGCCACGCTCGCGGGCCTGTTGGGACGGGACGGCTTCGAGGTCGTGAACGCGGCCGCGGCGGTCGGCCTGACGGCGGCGGTCGGGGGCTGGGCAACCCTCGCCGGCGGGCTGCGCTCCCGCCTCGGGCCCCGGGACGCGGCGCTCGTACTGGTGGCGGGGGCGGTCCCGATGGCGGTGCTGCCCTTCTCGGAGAACTACGTCGCGCAGTTCTTCAGCATCTGCCTCTGGCCGTTCGCGGTCGGCGCATTCGTGATCTTCGTCCGCGAGCCCGGATGGCGACGGCTGCTGGTCGCCGCGCTCGCGGGTGCCGCGGTCGTGGGCGTGTACCCGTCGCTGACACCGTGGCTGGTGCTTCCGCTGCTCGGCGTGGCCGCCCTCGCTCCCCCCCGACCGGAGTGGACGGGCTCGCGCCTCGACCGGCTGTCCGGAGCGGGCCGGCCGGCACGAGCCCTGCGGGCCCTCTGCCTCGCTGCGGCGCTCGTCGTGGCGGTGGTGGTCGTCGCCCCGATCCAGGTCGTCCGCGGAGTGCAGAACGTGTTGTTCCTCGACGCGCTGCCGGTGAACGCGATCGCGGGGTTCTTCCCCGCCGACTCCTACGCCGCCCTCTTCCTGGGGTCGGAGAATGCGTTCGCGCTGTTCGCGGGGGTGCCCACCGGGTGGTCGGCGCTGGCCGGCCTGGGACTCCTGGCCCTGGCCTATCTGGTGGCCCTTGCGCCCCCGGGTCGCCCTCGCGGCGCACCGCTCTGGATCCTGGCCATCGGCCTGGGGGCGCTCCTGACCACGGCCGCCGTCCTGGTGCGCTACCGCGTCGTGGACGAGCTGCCGTACCAGGTCTACAAGGCGCTGATCTCGGGGGGAGCGGTGCTGGCGGGGGTCGTGGTGATCGGGCTGCTCCCCCTCGGGGGCCCGGCCTCTCGTGGCGTGCGCCTTCTGGCCCTGGGGCTCGTGGTAGCGATCTGGATCCCCGTGACCAGCCGCACCCTGCAGGCATCCGCCGACGGCACCCCGGGCTTCCGGAGCGCGGATGTGGAGATGGGGCGGGCCCTCGCCGCCCTGCCGGAGGGCTCCACGGTGCTGGCCGCGGGCGCGGCCCCGGACCCGGACGCGTTCCAGTTCCGGATGATGGCCGCGTACTTCGGCGACCATGCCCCGGAGCGGACGGTGATCGGGGTGGGCTCGACCGGGACCTACCTCACGCCGGGCGGACTGCCCGAGTGGGAGCCGTCCCGCCCCTGGACCCACGTGCTCAGCACCCGCCCCGAGCCGCTCTCCGGCGACGGCGGGCGCGTGCGGATCTGGGGGAACTCCACCTACGCCCTGGACGCCGCGCCCACGCTGGACCTGACCACCTACGGGACGGGCTGGTACCCGACCGAGGAGTCCGGCGGCGCGGTCCTCGCCTGGACCTCGGCGGCCGCCGACGTGGTGGTGGCCAACCGCGGCGCCTCCCCGACGCGCGCCCGCCTGTCGATGGTCGTGGCCAGCTACGCCCGGCCCCGCCTCCTGACCCTCTCCGCCCAGGGACGCGTCCACCGCGTGCGGCTGCCCGCCGATACGCCGAGACCCGTGGCGATCGACCTCGACCTGCCGGCCGCGTCGACCGTGCGGGTGACGCTCGACGCCCGCCCGGGCGCGACCCCCGCGCCGCCCGGAGACCCGCGCACGCTGATGGTGCGCGTCCAGGGCCTGCGGGTCACGGAGCGCTGACGGCGCCTCGCCCCGTCAGTCCTCCGGCGGGGGTGGCGGCGGAGGCGGCGGAACCGGGCCGATCCTCAGGAAGCGCCCGGCCTGGTTGGTGAAGATGAAGAGCTGCTCGCCCTTCCTCTCCAGCGTGATGCGCCAGATCAGGCCCGCCCCGTCGGAGATCGGAGCGCCCCGCCGGTAGCCCTGGGCGCGCACGATCAGCCAGCTCCCGAGGCCGATGCTCGAGCGGAGCCGATCCGCGCTCGCGACGCCGTCCAAGCGGAGCTCGGCGGGGTCGAAGCGCAGCTGGGGGACGGTGGCCTTCCTCGGGAACCGGAAGGGGTCGGGCTCCCCGAACCGCCCTCTCGTCCACGTGATGAACGAGCCGCGGTCGGCGCGACCCTCGGCGTAGTACTGGAAGGTGATCGTTCCGGGCTCCAGCTGGATCAGGGCGAGATCCGGAACCCGGTGCAGCCGCACGGTGAGCTCGCGGACCGCGCCCCGGATCGCACCCGGATCGGGCAGGCCCGACACACCGGGGGGAAACGCGTCGCGGCCGGTCCGGCCGCCCACGTCGACGTTGACGAGCGCGACGCCGGCGACAACGGTCAGCGCGAGCAGGACGGCCACGGCGGAGAGCCACGTCCCACCGCCGCCGAGCCTCTCGCCCCGGGTCAGCACGTCAGGAGCCCGCACACGAGCCCTCCTCGGCCAGGACGCGGACGAGCTCGACGTGGCGGCCTGGGCGCGCCCGCAGGTCGAATCCGGACGAGCCCGGCGCCGGGGCGCCCTCACCCAGCAGGCGCAGGGCCACGTCGCGGCTGCCCCGCACCGTCCCCGCGTCCACGCACAGGGTCGCGAGGCCCGACGGGACGCGCGCGAGCCGGCCCGAGCGATCGACCCGCTCTAGCGCCACGCCGGTCTGCCGGATGGTCACGTCCACGCGCGCCCGGGTCGCGTCCGGCGCGACCAGCCTGACCACCAGGCGGCCGTCGATCCAGGCGCGGCCGGTGGGGTCGCGGTCGGCCCGGTCCGCCACCACCCCGGCCACGATGACGGCGTCGAGGGGGCGGGTCCGCTCCTGGATCGCGAAGGGCCCGTAGCGGGCCAGAGTCCGGCGGCCGTTCCCGACGGCGCCGAAGCGGGAGAGCACCCACCGGTACGACGGGGTGAACTCCGCCGCCGGCTTGGTGGTGGGCCCGAAGGCCAGCCCGAAGTGGTAGTCGTCGCCGCGGACGTAGGAGATCCGCCGCCCGCTCATGGCGACGGCGGCGTAGAGCGCGGGGAACTCGTGCACGGCGTAGTACGAGCCGTTCGCGCCCTCGAGCAGGACGTCGCCCCGAAGCGTGCCGAGGCGGGCGGCGGCGTCGAGGGCGTCGGTGGGCAGCGCATAGCCGTCGGCCACCACGCGGGCGGTGAGCGAGGCCGACGCGGCGCCCCCCGCGCCGATGAGGCACAGCACCGCGAGGGGCGCGGCGAACCGGGCCGGGCCCCGCGTCCAGGCGGCGAGCGCCACGACGATCGCCAGCAGGAGCAGGAGGATCAGGGGTCCGAGGACCACCGCCGAGCGCTGGGTGCAGTAGCTGCAGCCGGAATCGATCCCCGCGACGAGAGCGCCCGTGCCCACGACGACCGCCACGGCCGCGACCGGTACGCCGAGGCGGCTCGCCCGGAGCAGGTGCATGAGCGAGACCGCGAGGACGGCGATCGCGGCGGCGGAGAGGAGGATCAGACCCAGGCTCACGCCGGAGCTCTCGCGGAAGTAGGGGAACGGCCGGAACTGCATCAGCCAGGGGACCGCTGCCGAGAAGCCCAGGTCGTACTGGGGGAAGATCGGCGCCAGGTTGTCCAGGAAGCCGCCGGTGCTCACGCTGCGCCAGTAGTCGAGGTTCCGGGAGAGCGCGACGGGCGAGAGGACCAGGCTCCCGGCGACGGCGAGGACCACCGGCGCCACCGTCGATCGCGTCGTCCGAAGGACGGTGCGGCGGGTCGGGCCGGACCGGGCCGCGACGACGAGCGCCACGGCGATGCTTCCGGCGACGAAGAACGGGTAGGTGAGCGGGTAGACCGTCTGGATCCCGGCCAGGACGATCAGCAGGACGAGCGCCGGCCGGGCGCGCATCGGGGAGCGGATCCCGCTGAGGGCGAGGAGCGCGACCGGGACGAGGGCGAGCCCCGCCAGCGCGGCCTCGCTGCCCTCGATGAACAGGTGCAGCGTGAGCGGGCCCCCGTAGAGCACACACGCCGCGGCCGGGACGTAGACCGGCGCGCTCGGGAGCTCCGCGCGGACGAGCGCGGCCATCCCCACTCCCCCGGTGAGGATGAGCGCTCCGAGCAGGGCGCTCTGCAGCGCGAGGACGTTCCATCCGAGCAGGGAGGCGGTCGCGGCGGCCAGGGCCTCGAAACCCCCCTGCTGGAAGCCACCGGCCCACCCGCTGCCGTAGTGGAGCATCACGTTCCAGTCGGGCCCCCACGGCTTCGGGTCCGAGAGCGCGTGCTGCTGCAGCGACGCCATGATGGCCGGGTACCCGCCCGTGGCGTCGTTGACGAGGTAGCCCATCGGCCCCCGGGAGCCGAGCAGCGCCAGGGGCACGGCCAGGGAGGCGATCACGACCAGGGCGGCGCCGAGCAGCAATGCGGACCGCCGGTGGTTGCGCCGCTCGCCCAGGCGCGCGAGGAGGCCGTGCCGCCGCGATGCCCAGGCGGCGGCGGCGAGCGCGGCGAGGACGAGCAGGGGCAGCAGGACCGCCCAGGCGGCGACGCGCATGGGCAGGATGTACGCCGCCGTGAAGAGGATCACGGAGCCGACCGCGAGCCCCAGCGCCGGCGCCGCGGCGACGCGCGTGAACAGCGGTCTCTCACGGAAGGCCCAGAGGCTCACCGGCAGCCCCAGGACCCCCATGAGCAGGACGATGGCGGCGGCCTGGAGGGCGAAGATCACCGTGCCGCCCCCGGGTCCGGTCGCCGCGGGGTGCTCACACCGCCCGCCCGGCGGCCTGCCGCCCGAGGAACCGGTCGGTCAGGGCGAGCGCCTCCGGCGTGCCGATGTCGTAGAACCGCCGGCGTGCCGGATACCCCGCCATCAGCCCGCGCGCGGCCAGGTCGCGCTGGACATCGGAGAGGTCGGGGGAGTCGGTGCCATCGAGGGCCTGGGGGGTCATCGCCAGCAGGCCGTAGTCGATCCAGCGGGCGGCGGCCGGCGGCCGGTGCTTGTCGTAGGCGACCACCATGCCCCGCGCGTACACCAGGTTGCTCGGCTCCCAGCGGTCGTCGTTGCGCAGGACCGTCATCAACGCCGGCGTCCCGGCCCGCCGGCGTGCCGCGACGACGCCTCCGTAGTCCACGCGCAGATAGGTGTCCCCGTACATCACGAGGAACTCATCTCCCAGCAGTGGGAGGGCGGCCCGCACGGCACCCGCGGTGCCCGCGAGCCCGGGCGGGTCGTAGGCGTAGGTGATCGAGACGCCGAGACGGGCACCGTCGCCCAGGGCGGCCTCGATGCGATCCCCCAGGTGGCCGACGCACAGCACCACCGCGTCCGCTCCGTTGCTCCTCAGCAGCTCGAGCTGGTGCTCCAGGAAGGGCCGGCCGGCCACCGAGACGAGTGGCTTCGGCACGTCCTGGGCGAGGTCGCCGAGACGGGTCCCCTTCCCACCCGCGAGGATGCAGACCGGGGGGAGCCCCGCCCCGCTCACCGCGTGGGGGGATCGGCGACGCCGTCGGGGAGCGTGGTGATCTCGCGCTCGATCCCTACCGGGCGCTCGAAGCCCTCCATCTGGTCGACGATGAAGATGGGACGGCGCTTCACCTCGTCGTAGATGCGGCCCACGTACTCGCCCATCACCCCCAAGCAGAGCAGCTGCACGCCGCTGAAGAACGAGATGATGATCACCAGGGTGGGGTTGCCGAAGGGGATCTCGACGCCGGCCACCCGCAGGACGATGTAGGTCAGCCCCAGCAGCATGGCGACGCCCGCGAGCACGAACCCGCCCACCGAGATCAGGTGGAGGGGATAGCGGGAGAAGCCCACGATGCCGTTGACGCCGATGCGCATCGACCCGAAGAAGCGGTTGTACTTGCTGGTCCCGGCCGCTCGGGGATCGCGGTCGTAGAGCACGCTCGTCTGGGGGAACCCGACCAGCGCCACCAGGCCGCGGAGGAAACCGTGGGTCTCGTTGAGACGCAGCACCTCGTCCACGACGCGACGGCTCATCAGGCGGAAGTCCCCGGTGTTCTGGGGGATGTCGACCTCCGCGACCCTGCGGATGAGCCGGTACCCGAGGGCGGAGACGATCCGCTTGGTGAGCGTCTCGCCCTCGCGGGTCCGCCGCTGGGCGTAGACCACGTCGAACCCGTCGCGCCAGCGCAGGACCATCTCGCCGATCAGCTCGGGTGGGTCCTGGAGGTCGCAGTCGATCACCACCACGGCGTCCCCAGACGACATCCGGAGCCCCGCCATGGTGGCGGCCGGCTGACCGAATCGCCGCGACAGGCGCACCATCTTCACGCGCGGGTCGGCCGAGCGGAGCTCGCGGATGCGGTCCTCGGTCGCGTCCGTGCAGGGATCGAGGCTGAAGATGAGCTCGAAGTCCAGCCCGGCGTCGGTGAGGATCGGCAGCAGGCGGGCGTACAGCGGCCCGATGTTGCGCTCCTCATTGAGGCACGGCACGACCACCGACAGCAGCTTCCGGCGTGCGGAGGTCAGCGGCGGACCCCTGTCATCATCCACGCCCGTGCCGGGGTCAGCGCCGACGGCCAGCGCACTCCGAACTGCAGGATCCAGGGGCCGATCGGCAGGCGGCGGCCCCGCACCTCGCCGAACCGCTCGGCCATGATCGCGCCGATGTCGCGGGCCGGGAGCTGCATGGTGGCCGGATGGGTCATCAGCGGGGTGCGCGCCAGCAGGGACAGGGGGGCGAAGAGCACCTTCTCCGCGGCGTGGAACCACCGCGGAACACACGACTCGGCCACGATCAGCCGCCCGCCGGGCTTCAGCACCCGGTGCGCCTCGGAGAGGGTCTGGCGGAGGTTCGG
Source organism: Thermoleophilia bacterium (assembly GCA_045403035.1). Taxonomy (GTDB): domain Bacteria; phylum Actinomycetota; class Thermoleophilia; order Miltoncostaeales; family Miltoncostaeaceae; genus CAVXDY01. The sequence goes on from JAXIPH010000141.1 coordinate 11,047, forward strand.
GACCAGGTCGCCGGCGCGCTCGCCCACCAGGTGGTGGATGACCAGCGCGAGCAGCACCGCGTCGTAGGCGCCGTCCGGCTCGTCGAGGGCCAGCGCGTCGCCGCGGCGGAAGGTGACGTTGGGCGGCGCCTCCGGGGCGGCCTCGTCCAGGAACAGATCCACGGCCACGATCCGCTCGGCCAGTGAGGTGTCGTAGTCGAAGACCCCGCCGTTGCCGATGTCGAGGAGCGTCCCCACGCCCGCCACCTCGGCATTGATCGCCTCCCGGATGACGCGGTAGGTCTCGAGCTCCGCGACGCCCTCCGCGTACTCCTTGTTGTTCGAGAAGAAGCGGCGGTTGGCCTCCGCGGCACTCTCGGACTGGCGCACCCCGCTCACCTGGCCACCGCCTCGGCGTGGGGGCGGAAGACCCAGGCGCGCAGGACGAGGAAGCTCACGATGCCGAGCACGACGGTGGCCACGAAGAAGACCGCCAGGTCGGGCACCCCGAGGGCGCCCGGGAGCACCGCCAGGGCGGCGGCGGTGAGGCCGTACGAGGTGAGAGCCACGCAGAGGTAGCGCGCGCCCTGCGCGCTCAGCCGCAGGGCGTATCGCCCGTCCGACGCGAACACCCAGTTGCGGTTGAGGGTGAAGTGCAACCCCAGCGCGAGCGCGTACCCGAGCGCCAGCGCGCCCTGGATCGGCATGCCGGCCAGGCTCAGCACGGTGACGGCGCTGAGATGGACGACGGCGACCGTCAGGCCGGACACGGCGAAGCGGGCGGCCGAAGCCGCCGCGGGGATCCGCGCCAGGGTCGACACGAGTCGGCTGGTGGAGGTGGCCGTCACCGTGCGGGATCGTACTCCCCGCGCCGCGGAGGGCAGCGCACCCGGGCGGGTCACCGCCTTCGCTCCATCACGAGCGCCTCGCGGATCCCGAAGCGCGGGCGCACACCGCGGCGCAGGAGCGCCTGCTCCAGGCGGAAGGCCCCCCGCACCAGCCGCGACGTCTCGGAGCGGGCGATATCGCGCTCGACACGCCGCCGCGCCGCCTCGTCGTCCAGGCCGCCGGCGCGGCGGCGGTTGCGCTGCTTGACGGTCCAGAAGGCGGGGTAGACGACGCTTCCCAGGTGGGCTCCGGCGCGGGGCTCGAGGCCGACCGAGCGCGCCTTGCCGGCAAGCTCGCCGCGGTCGTAGCGGCGTTCGTGCCGCAGATGTGCGTCGTAGTAGTCGTAGAGGCGTGGGTTGGCCGGCACGACGACCACGGCCCGGCCCCCCGGGCGGAGCACCCGCGCGAACTCTGCCAGCGCGTCCCGGTCGCCGGTCAGGTGCTCCAGGAGGTTGAGGGCCACCAGGCCGTCCACGCATCCGTCCCCCAGCGGGAGGTCGGTGGCGCTCGCGTGGAGGATGACGGCGCCTGGGGCCGCAACCTGAGCGCGCGCGAGGCCGGCCGACTCCGCGTCGACGCCGGCCAGCTCGGCGTCCGGCCACTCCGCCCGGAGGTCGGCGAGCAGGTGGCCCCCGCTGCAGCCCACGTCGAGCAGCGTCGGCCGTGGGCCGAGCGCGGCGCCCCTCATCGCCGACACCGCCATCAGGCGGGTGAGGACGTCGATCGGATGCTCCTGTGCCGCGCGCTCGTGCAGGGCCTCCAGGTCGGCGGACCACCCGACCGCACCGTCGTCGCCGAGATAGGAGATGTACGGCGCGGGGGGGGTCGCCGCATCGGCCCGCCAGCCCTCGGAGGTGAGCTCGGGGAGCGCCGCCAGGCCCGGGGGCGGCCTCAGGCGGGCGACGATCGCGGGCACGGCCGTCACGCGCTCGCCGGCGCGGGGGAGGACATGGTCCATCCGGAGCGCCGGTACGCCTCCTGGACCACCGACAGGCCGTAGCGCGCGGACTCGAGATCTCCGAGCAGCGCGGCCGGGCCTCGCGCGAGAACGGCCTCCCGGAAGTGCTCCCACTCCGCCCGCCAGGACGGGTCGGCGGCGGGGAAGGCGACCTCCTCGAGGTCGGGCGGGCCCATCTCCGGCCTCATGCGCCAGACCCTCAGGATCTGGGGGCCGTACGATCCGGCCAGGCCGGTGACCTGCAACTTCGTCCGCCTGGTGTAGATCTCCATCGCGAACTCGTTCCTCCACTCGGACCAGCTTACGTGGAAGGACGACCAGGGCGCGGCCGTGCCCGGTCCGGCGAGCGTGAGCACGGCGTTGTCGTCGACGGGCATGTCCCAGTAGTTGGTGCGCACCAGCGCGGAGTGCAGCGGCAGGGGGCCGAGGAGCCAATGGCTCAGGTCGAGGAGGTGCATCCCCTGGTCGAGCAGCTCCCCGCCGCCGGAGACCTCCGGTCGCGAGCGCCACTCGCGGTCGTAGCCCGGGCGCCCGCCGTGGCCGTAGCGGCCGCGCATGTACATGAGCTCCCCGTGCTCACCCGAGCGGACCTCCCCGATCGCGCGCGCGATGCCGGGGTGGAAGCGGTGGTTGAACCCCACCTTCACGAGCCGGCCGGTGCTCTCCGCCGCCGAGATGATCCCGTCCACCTCCTGCGGGGTGCGCCCCGCGGGCTTCTCCACCAGGACGTGGCAGCCGGCGGCGAGCGCGGCGATCGCCGTGGGGGCGAGATGGTCATGGGTCGTCGCCACGATCACGACGTCGGGCCGCTCGGCGAGGGCCCCGGCCAGGTCGGCGGCGCGTGCGCCGTGGCGGCCCGCCAGCTCCTGCGCGCGGCCGGCGTCCGGATCGACGCACGCCACCAGGCGGTCGTCCCCCAGCACCGCGGCGCGCTTGTCGCCCATCCGCCCGCACCCGACGATGGCGACGCGGAGGCTCACGTGTACTCCTGCCCGGTGCAGCCCTGGTAGTCGAAGCCGAACCGGACCTCCTCGGCACCCTCCTCGGCCAGGGCGCGTCGCGTCCGGGGAGGGTCGGCGCTGTACAGCAGGACGAAACCGCCCCCGCCCGCGCCCACCAGCTTGCCGCCCAGGGCCCCGTTGTCGCGGGCGATCTCGTAGAGGCGGTCGGCGCGGTCGGTGCTCATCCCCTCCGACCGCCTGCGCTTGTTGAGCCAGTGCTCGTGCATCAGAGCCGCATACGCCTCGAGATCACCCTCCTCGAGGAGCCGCCGGCTCTCGTAGCCGATCTCCTTGGTGCGGTGGAGGTTCTCGATCATCGCGGGATCCAGCGCCCGCGTGCGCGTGTCCTGATCGGCCAGGAGCTGCGCGGCGCGGCGCGTCTCGCCGGTGAAGAACAGCAGGAACCCGTCCGCCATCCGCTCGAGGGTCGGTCCCGACAGCTGCAGCGGCTCGACCGTGACCGTGTCGTCCGGATGGAAGGTGTAGGCGCAGACCCCGCCGTGCGCCGCGGCGTACTGGTCCTGCTTGCCCGAGGGCTCTCCGAGACGGTCGATCTCGATGTGGCAGGCGGCCTCGGCGATCGCCTCCGGCGTCGACGACATGCGCCCCGCCAGCGCGAGCGCCTTGAGGAGGCAGACCGTGTAGGCGCCCGACGACCCCAGGCCGGTGCCCGCCGGGATGTCCGCGACGGACGCGATCTCCAGGGGGCTGCCCTTCCAGTGGAGGCACAGCGCCTCGCGCAGGATCGGGTGGCGGATGTCGGCCGGGTCGTCCACCTCCTCGAACTCCGAGTACTTCAGCCGGTAGCGGCGCTGGAAGACCGTGTGGGTGAGCATGTAGACGTACTTGTCGATGGCGCCCGCCACGAGGAAGCCCCCGTGGGCGCGGTAGTACGAGGGGATGTCGGTGCCGCCGCCGCCGAGGCTGATGCGCATCGGCGCCCGCGTGAAGATCATGCTCACGACGAGCTCCGGGCCGAGAAGACCCACTCGTTGTCGTCGAACCAGGCGAGGGTGCGGCCGACCGCCTCGCGGATGGTGAGCGCGGGGGTCCAGCCCAGCGAGCGCAGGCGCGAGCAGTCGAGGTGGATGAGGGGGCTGTCGCCCACCCAGCCGCGCTCGCCCCCGGTGTGCTCGACCTCGGGGCTCACGCCCAAGTGCTCGCAGATGGCGGCGACCGAGGCGTCGACCGTCGTCACCTCGTCGGTTCCGAGGTTGTAGGTCGCCACGCCGGGCTCCGCGTGGCGGCGGGCGAGCATCGTGACCGCCTCGATGCAGTCGCCGACGTAGAGGTACGACTTCCGCTGGCGCCCGTCCCCCAGGACGCGCAGCCGGGTGGGGTCCTCGCGCAGCGCGCGGACGAAGTCGAAGAGGTGGCCGTGCGTGTACCGCTCCCCCATGATCGAGACGAACCGCAGCACGACGCCGGCGAAGCCGTACCCCTCGCAGTAGGCCTGCACCAGCCCCTCGCCGGCGAGCTTGGAGGCGCCGTAGAGCGAGGTCTGGCGGGGGAACGGGCAGGTCTCGGGGGTGGGGAAGACCTCGGGCTCGCCGTAGACCGAGCCGGTGGACGAGAAGACGATCCGCCGGACTCCCTCGGCCCGCATCGCCTCGAGGACGGTGAAGGTCGCGATGGTGTTCTGGCGCAGATCGCGATCCGGGTGCTCGAGCCCGTGGCGGACGTCGGCGTTGGCCGCGAGGTGGAAGACCACGTCGCACCCGCGCACGGCCCCGCGGAGCCGGCCCGCGTCGAGCACGTCCCCCTCCACCACGCGGGCCGAGGCGGCGGCGCGGACGCCGGTCAGGAAGCGCTCCTGCCCCGACGAGAAGTCGTCGTAGACGACGGTCTCGACGCCGTCCGACACCAGCCGGTCCGCCAGGTTGCTTCCGATGAAGCCCGCCCCGCCCGTGATCAGCGCGCGCCTCACGCGCCCGCCGCCAACCTCACGCGCGACCCGGGACGGGGTCGAGGGTGAATCCCGATGCCGCGGCGTCGTCGTGGAACATGCGCACCGTCTCGAGGCTGAAGGTGTCCAGGCTCTTGCCGAGGCCGCTCAGCTTGGCCAGCAGGTCGTGGGTGACCGTGATGATGTGGCAGCCCGCCTCGCTCGCCTGGACGATGTTCAGCACCTCGCGCGGGCTGGCCCAGATCAGCTCGGCGCTCGGTGCAGCCCGCATCGCGTCCAAGGCCTCGCGGACCATCGGGACCGGATCACGGCCCGTGTCGGCGATGCGCCCGGCGAAGAGCGAGATGCACGAGGGAGCGCCGCCAGCGACGGCGGCGACGGTCTCCTCCACCTGGCGCACCGTCATGAGGGCGGTGACGTTCAGCTGCACGCCGTCCGCCGACAGGTCGCGCACCACCTCGGCGAGGGATGCGCCCGCGGTCGTGGTGACCGGGACCTTGACGTAGACGTTCGCCCCCCACGACGCGATCTCGCGCGCCTGGATCCGGATCGCGGCCGGGTCGTCGGCGAACACCTCGAACGAGATCGGTCGGTCGGTGATGTGGCGCAGCACCTCGCGCGCAAAGCCGGCGTAGTCGGTCAGCCCGGCCTTTCTCATCAGGGTCGGGTTGGTGGTGAACCCCTTGATCCACGGGTGCTTCGCCAACCGCAGGATGCCGTCGAGGTCGGCCCCGTCGGCGAAGATCTTCACCCGGAGGCCCCTCAGGACGTCGTTCATGCCGTCTCCTCCTCCACGAACGAGCTGACCGGGAGCAGCGCGGTGGCGGCCGCCACCATGCGGGCGGCGGCCGGCAGGTCGTCCACGCTCGCATCCGCCGTCACGTGCCCCCTCCGATGCCGGGTTCCGGGGTGCCGCACGAGGATCGTCCGGCATCCCGCCGCGCGGCCCGCCGCCATGTCCGCATCCCCGTCGCCGATCATCCAGGATGCCGAGAGGTCGAGGGCGAGGTCCCGCGCCGCATCGAGCAGCATTCCCGGCGCCGGCTTCCGGCAATCGCAGGCGCCCGAGAGGGCCGGCAGCGTGCCGTCGGGATGGTGCCGGCAGTAGCGCCAGTCGTCGGGCGCCACCCCGAGCGCCTCCAGGCGGCGGACGATCTCGTCGTGGACCGCGTCGAGGTCGGCCTCCGTGGCCGTGCCCTTGGCGGCGCTCGGCTGGTTGGACACCACGACGAGCGTCGCGCCGGCGCGGCGGAACTCCGCGAGCGCCTCCGCGCACCCGGGCGTGAGCCGCACGTCCTCGGGACGATGCGGCGACTCGGGCAGGCCGCTGACCGGGTGAGGCACCGGTTCGTTGATCACCCCATCGCGGTCGAGGAAGACCGCCCAGCCGCTCACGCCGACGCCGCCTGGGTGTCGATGCTCTCCCACGTGCCCGGCCGCTGGGCGAGCGCCGGGTGCGAGACGAGTAGGTGCCACACGACCGCCTGGAAGGCCTCCGTATGCGGCGTGAGGCGCTCCGGCGGCGCGCCCGTGACGACGACGCAGACGTCGGCGAGCTGCGCGGTGACCCCGTCCGGCCGTCCCACCACGCCGAGGACGCCGGCTCCCACCTCGCGGGCGAGCTCGACCGCGTTCACCAGGCTCATGCTGATGCCGTGCTCTCGGGATCCGCCGCCGACCGAGAGGATCAGGAGAGCGTCCTCGGCCCGGAGGCGCGACCCGCGCAGCCAGTTCGAGTAGGCGACGTCCCATCCCTCGTCGTTGACCCTGGCGGTGAGCTCGGAGACGTTGTCGCTCGGCGCGTAGCTCTCCAGATCGCAGATCTTGCGGAAGTCATTGACCGCATGCGAGGCGTGCCCCGCACCCCCTCCGGCGCCCAGGATGAAGAGTCGTCCGCCGCCGTCGCGCACCCGGGCAAGCCGGTGTGCCATGGCCTCGATCGTGGACGTGTCCAGCGACCCCGCGATGTCGCGAACCTCCGCGAGGTACGTTTCGGAGAAGGTTGGTATCGCCCGACGCTACCAGTTGAATGGGCGGCCCTCGCGCCGCCCCGGCGCGCGGAACATCCATCCTGGTCATCGGGAGGCAACGCTGAACGAGCTCGACGGGCGCCGCATCGTGGTGCTGGGCGGGACCGGTGGGATCGGTGCTGCGAGCGTGGCGGCTCTGCGGGCGCGCGGCGCCTCGGTGCTCACCACCGGGCGCGACCCCGAGCGCCTGCGCGCGCTGGGGGACGAGGGCGTCGCGACACTCCGGCTGACGCTGGGCGATGCCGGCGCGGCCGGCGAGTTGGCCGCGGCCGTCGATCGGGAGCTGGGAGGGATCGACGCCCTGGTCGCGTCGTCCGGGGGCTACGGCCCCATCGGCCGGACCCGCTCGGTGGACCTCGCCGCCCTGCGCGCGTCCCTCGACGCGAACCTCCTCGGCATCCTCGAGTGCGTGCAAGCCCTGGCTCCGGCCCTCGACCGGGGGCGCGACCCCTCAATCGTCCTGCTCTCGGGTGGCGGCGCGACGGCGCCGCTTCCGAACTACGCCGCCTACTCCATCGCGAAGGTCGCGACCGTCCGCCTGGCGGAGACCCTCGCCCTCGAGGAGCCCGGCTGGCGGGTGAACGCCGTGGCCCCGGGATTCGTCGCGACCCGGATCCACGACGCGACCAGGGACGCCGGGCCCGAGGCGGCGGGCGGGATGTACGCGGACACCGAGCGCCAGACCGAGAGGGCGGTCCCGCCCGAGCGGGCCGCCGAGCTGATCGCGTTCCTCGTGGGGTCGGAGGCGGCGGGCATCACCGGACGGCTGATCAGCGCCATCTGGGATCCCTGGCGCGAGGAGGACGGCCGCAGGGTTCTGCGCGAGCACCCCAGCTTCGGGCGCCTGCGCCGCGTCGACGGCGACCGCGTCGTGGACACGACCGTCTGATGCGCGTGGTGGTCATGGGCGCGTGGCACCTCGGTGCCGTCGCGACCGCCGTCGTCGCGGGCTGGGATCGTGCGGTGGAGGTGTGGGACCGGGATCCGCGCGTCCGGGCCGAGCTGGCCGCGGGCCGACCCCTGGTTGACGAGCCCGGGCTCGCCGAGGGCCTCGCGTCCGCCGCAGACCGGATACGGGTCCAGCTGTCCGAGGCGCCCGAGCTGGGAGAGGCCGACGTGGTGCTCGTGGCCTACGACACCCCGGTCGATGAGCACGACCGGCCCGATCTCTCCCCCATCCGTGAGGCGGTGGGCTTCGCGGCGGGCGGCGCGCGCCCCGGCGCGCTGGTCCTGCTCCACAGCCAGCTCCCGCTCGGGACCGCCGCCGCGCTGCGGGCGGCGCTCGACGGGCGGGGGCGGACGGACCTGCTGCTCGCGGTGACCCCCGAGAACCTGCGCCTGGGACAGGCGATGGCCGACTTCGCCCGGCCGCGGGCGCTCGCGGTGGGTGCCGACGACCCGGCGGCGGCGGCGGCGGCGCGGGAGTTCTGGGCGCCGACCCGGGTCGACGTGGAGGTGGTGAGCCCCGCCACCGCGGAGCTGTCCAAGCACGTCATCAACGCGACCCTCGCCACCTGCACGGCCCTCGGCAACGAGCTCTCGGACGTGGCGGCCTCGAGCGGCGCCGACGCCACGGCCGCCGCCCGGCTGGCCAAGCGCGATCCCCGGCTCGCGTCGCTGCCGCTGCTGCCGGGCATGCCGTTCGGCGGCGGGACGCTGGCGCGCGACCTGGGCGTCCTGGCCGACCGCGGCGGCGAGGGTTCGCTGGCGGCGGCCGTGCGGAGGGCGAACGCCGGACGGCTGGACCGGCTCGCCGGGCGCATCGCCGAGGCCGGCGGCCCCGTGGCCGTGCTCGGTCTGACCTACAAGCCCGGCACCTCGACGCTGCGCCGCTCCATGGCGTTGGAGCTGGCGGCCCGGATCGCGGACCTCGGGATGGACGTGCGGGCGCCCGATCCCCACGCTCACGAGGACGACCCCGCGCTGTCGGGGCCCGGCGCGCCGGCGCTCCACGGCCGCGACGGGGCTCTGGACGGCGCGGCGACGGGCGTGGTGGCCACCGCCCATCCGGAGTTCCGCGGGATCGACCCCGCCGCAGTGCGGGCTTTTGGCGCCGGAACCGTGATCGACCTCGTCGGGGGCCTCGACCCCCGCCGCAACTGGTCCGGACTCGACGTGCAGGGCCCCTGAGGACCGCTCACACGTCCCCGATGCCGGCATCGCGACCACGATCCGAGAGGCTCGCTTTCCCTACGCGCCGATCGGTTGGACCGGGGGCGTCGGCGCGAGGGTGGCGTCGGCGGCCCTGCCACCCTGGTCGGCGGCCGCCACCCGGCTGACCGCGATCCCCAGCGAGCGGACATCGGACGATTCGGCGGACAGCAGGTCGGGCCGGAAGGGCTCCCGAGTGTCGAGGGTGATCTCGACGAGGTCGCCCGCGGTCGCGGGGACGCCGGCGAGCACGAGGTCGTGCCAGGCTCCCGGCGCCACCCCGAGGACCACGGACGAGCGCGGCCCGTCGGGCGGGCGGCGCGCCGAAACCTCGACCACGCACGGTCGGAGCAGGGCCGCGGGGCCGGACCAGAGCGTCATCTCGAGCGCCGGGGCATCGCAGGGTGCACGGAGGTGGAGCTGCGCCCGCTCCCCGCTCCAGCGGACCTGCCGATCCCCCCAGTCCTCGAGCTGGTGCCACCCGACGCCTCCCTGCCGATGGCACGTCTCGCCCGGCACGTATTCCGGCGACGAAACCTCGCCGAGGACGTAGACGTTCCAGTGGTGGTGCCACAACGGCCGCTCGGGATGCTCGAGCCAAGCGTTCTCGACGTCCCGGTCCCGAACGAGCCCGTGACCGGTGAACAGGGACGTCCACCAGTCGTAGCCCGCCAGCGTGAGGTGTCCATGGTGGGGTCGTCCGTCGGGAGCGATGACGATCTGGGAGAAGCGCCGCCCCGCCAGCGCGTCGGCCCGCCAGCTCGGGTGGTCGAGCGGTAGCCCGGCGCGACCCGGCCAGTTGGGTCCGAAGCTCGGGGTCGTCACCACGATCGGCCCGCGCGCGACGCGCTTCATCTCATCGACGCAGCGGTGAACCATTGCGACGGGAAGGTGCTCGAGCACCTCCATGCAGAGCACCAGGTCGAACGCATCGGCGTCGAACGCGTCGAGCGCGGTGACGTCCATTTGGCGCAGGTAGGGCCGTGCATCATCGGGCGCCAGCCGCAGGAAGGCCTCCGAGAAGTCGCATCCCGCGGCATCGACGCCGCGGCGGCGGAGAGCCACGACGAGCTGGCCCAGGCCGCACCCGACGTCGAGAACCGTTGCAGGGGCGAACGTCTCCACGATGGCCGCAGCCATGGCTTCCTGGGCAGCGCTCACCGTCGTCGTCCCGAGACTCGGTGCGTAGGCGTCTCCGTAGAACTCCGGAGTGAGCACCTGCCCCTCGTAGATCTCGATGATCTCCGCATCCGAGAGGGGCTCGCTCAAACGGTACGAATCAGCCTCCGAGCCGGGGGCGTCTTCCATCGATCGGCGGCGCCCAGCCACGAGTCCCCGGAGTCGCTTCCGCATGGGGAGCGAGTCTAGTCGGGTCGGGTCTCCGGCCGCGCCCTAGCCGAGCCGCGCGAGGTCGGCCTCGACCATCTCGCTCACGAGTCGCTCGAGGTCGTAGGTCGGCTCCCACCCGAGGCGCTCGCGGGCCTTGGCGGCGTCGCCCACCAGCAGGTCCACCTCGGCGGGGCGGATGAGGGATGGGTCGGTGCGCACGTGCTCGTCCTGGTCGAGGCCGGCGTGCGCGAAGGCCAGCTCCACCAGGCGGCCGACCGTGTTGGTGACGCCGGTGGCCACCACGTAGTCCTCCGGCTCGTCCTGCTGGAGCATCCGCCACATGGCGTCGACGTAGTCGCCGGCGAAGCCCCAGTCGCGGCGCGCGTCGAGGTTGCCCAGGGTGAGCGTGTCGGCCAGGCCCAGCTTGATCCGCGCCACGCCGTCGGTGACCTTGCGCGTGACGAACTCCAGGCCGCGCCGGGGCGACTCGTGGTTGAACAGGATCCCCGAGCAGGCGAAGAGGTCGTACGACTCGCGGTAGTTCACGGTGATGTAGTGGCCGTAGGCCTTGGCGACGCCGTAGGGGCTGCGCGGGTAGAAGGGCGTGCTCTCGCTCTGGGGCGTCTCGAGCACCCGGCCGAACATCTCGCTGGAGGAGGCCTGATAGAAGCGGATGGCCGGGTTCACCTGGCGGACCGCCTCGAGCAGGCGGGTGACGCCCACGGCGGTGTACTCGGCCGTCAGGACCGGCTGGGTCCATGACGTGGGCACGAACGACTGGGCCGCCAGGTTGTAGACCTCGTCCGGCTCGGCCGTCTGCAGGGCCGCCGTCAGCGACGGCTGATCGAGGAGGTCGGCCTGGACGAACCCGAGGCGGTCGCGCAGGTGCTCGATGCGCTCATACGACTCGGTGGACGAGCGGCGCACCATGCCCCACACGTCGTAGCCCTTGCCCAGGAGCAGCTCGGCCAGGTACGAGCCGTCCTGCCCGGTGATGCCGGTGATCAGTGCGCGGGGCATGTGGTCGGTCAGTCCTCCTCCTGGCTCACCCGCTCGCGCCACCAGGCGAGCGTGTCGGCCAGCGTCGTGTCGATCGCGATCTCGGGTGTCCAGCCCGTGTCCGCCCGGAGCCGCTCGGGGGAACCATAGAGGTCGGGTTGCTCGCCCTCGCGCCGCAGCCCGGCGTCCGAGGTGAAGGACACGGGGACGCGCGCGTGGTGGGCCAGGCCCTCGATGAGCTCCCTCACCGGCGTGGAGGCGCCGCGGCAGGCGAGGTAGAGGGCGTCGGGGTCCCCGCGCTCGAGGACGAGCCAGTAGGCGCGCACCATGTCCCGCACGTCGGTGAAGTCACGGCGTGTGTCCACGTTCCCGACGCGCACCTCCACCTCGGACAGGCCGTCGCGCTCGGCGCGGGCGATCTGGCGGGCCACGTTGGGCAGCACGAAACGCGCGTCCTGGCCGGGGCCGATGTGGTTGAAGGCACGCACCCGGAACGCCGGCAGGCCGTAGGCGGCGCGGTACTGGGCGGTCGCCAGGTCGGCCGCGGCCTTGGACGCGCCGTAGGGCGAGACGGGGTTGAGCGGCGTGTCGGCCCCGACCGGCAGCGCGTCCAGGGGCACCGTGCCGTAGACCTCGCCGCTGGTCACCACGAGCGCCGGCACCTCGGGCGCGCCGGTGCGCAGGGCCTCCAGCACGGTCAGGGCGCCGCCCAGGTTCACCTGCCAGGTGGCCAGCGGCTCGGCGAACGAGCGCCCCACCGACGCGGCGCCCGCGAGGTGGAACAGGCGCTCGGGCCGGGCGGCGCTCAGCGCGGCGGCGACGCTCGCGGGGTCGCCGAGCTCGGCGGGGTGGGCCGAGACCCCCTCCAGGACGGCTCCCTCGCGGCCCGGGCGCACGAGCGCATGGACCTCGTGCCCGAGGACGAGGCAGTGGGAGCACAGGTGACGCCCGGCAAACCCGGTGGCGCCGGTGATGAGCACCCGCACGGGCGATGAGGCTACCGGACGGGGGGCGGGGCGCGACTCAAACGCCGGCGTCGGATCGCCTCCTGGGGGGTCTCGCCGCAGCGGCGGCCCCTGGCGCCCGTGGATCCATGCTGCTCTCAACCGACGCCGGCTGAAGTTGTGTGGGTTTTCGGAGGATCCTTCCGATCCCCGCCGCCCGGCACTACCCTCGGGCCATGCGCTGGATCCGCCGCCTCGCCGTGATCTGCGCGCTGGGCGCCCTCGTCACGACGGGCGCCGGCGCCGCGCTGGCCACCTCGCCCCTCGACATCTACACCGACTACGCCGACGACGGCGTGGTCGACGGGCACTACAGCACCGGCGACCTGCGGGAGGCGCTGGCCCGGACGCGGGGGGACGCGAACTACGGCGCCTTCGCCGACGCGGTGCAGAACGCCCTCGACCAGCAGCTTCTGGGGGCCCGGCCGTCGGGCTCGCGCCGCAGCGCCGGAATCGTCGTGCCCGCGGCGACGCCGGCCTCCGAGGAGCTGCCCGAGCCGCGCAAGCCCGACGAGAACGAGGGACCGCCCTGGCCGTTCCTGGCGCTCACGGGGCTCGGGGGGGCGCTCGTCCTGACCGGCGCGGGCAGCTCGCTCTACCGGCGCACCCGCCGCTGACCGCCTCCCGCGCGGGCACGAGCCGATAGGCTCCGGCGGCTCCGTCGTCCCGATCCGAGGTACCGCCGATGTCCCACGCCAACTACTCCCTCAGCGTCCGCGCCGCCATCCCGGCGAAGGTCGGAATGCTCGGGCGGGTACTCGGCGCGATCGGGGACGCCGGCGCTCAGGTTGGGGGCGTTGACATCATCCGCTCGAGCTCCGACGCGGTCACGCGCGACATCTCGGTCTACGCCCGCGACGAGGCCCACGGCGAGGAGATCCGGGCCGCGGTCGAGGCCGTCGAGGGCGTGGTGGTGGAGTCGGTCTTCGACCGGGTCTTCCTGTCGCACGCCGGCGGCAAGGTGGGCATGCGGAACCGGGTGCCGGTGGCCTCCCGCGACGACCTCTCGATGGCCTACACGCCGGGCGTCGCCCGCGTCTGCATGGCCATCCACCACGACTTCGCGCAGGCCTGGGACTACACGATCAAGGGCAACAGCGTGATGGTGGTGAGCGACGGCAGCTCGGTGGTGGGCCAGGGCGACCTGGGGACGCTGGCGTCGCTGCCGGCCCTCGAGGGCAAGTGCGTCTTCCTGCGCAAGCTGGCGGGGATCGACGCGTTCCCGCTGCCGGTGGACCTTCGCGATCCCGCCGAGATCGCCGAGGCCGTGGCGCTCTGCTCGTCGGTGTTCGCCGGCATCCACCTGAGCGACATCTCCGCGCCGCGCTGCTTCGAGGTTCAGCGGCTGCTGGACGAGCGCCTGGACATCCCGGTGTTCCACGACGACCAGCAGGGCACGGCCGCGGCGGTGCTGGCCGCGCTCTCCAACGGCCTCTCGGTGGCCGGGAAGCGCCTCGCCGATGCGTCGGTGGTGGTCGCCGGCCTCGGGCCGGGCGGCCAGGCCGTGGTGCGGCTGCTGGTGGCCGCCGAGGTGGGCCGCGTGGTCGCCTGCGACAGCCAGGGCGCCGTGCACGCCGGCCGCGCAGACCTGGAGGGCGATCTCGCCTGGGTGGCCGCCAACACCAACCCCGACGGGGTGACGGGGGACGCCGCCTCCGCGCTGAGGGGCGCCGACGCCTTCCTGGGCCTCTCGACCCCCGGGCTCCTGTCGGCCGGCCACGTCCGCGCGATGGCCCCCGACCCGGTGGTGCTGGCGCTGGCGATGCCCGACCCGGAGATCCTCCCCGAGGAGGCCGCGGGCGTGGCGCGCGTCTACGCCACCGGCCGTCCCGACGTGCCGAACCAGATCAACTCGGGGCTCGCGTCGCCGGGGATCTGGCGCGGCGCCCTCGACTGCCGGGCCACCGAGATCAACCAGGCCATGACCCTCGCCGCCGCCACGGCCATCGCCGAGACCGCGGCGGAGGACAGCGGGCTCTCGGAGGTCAACGTGGTGCCCTCGATCTTCAACGCCCACCTCGTGCCCAACGTCGCGGCCGCCGTGCGCGCCGCCGCCGAGGCCACCGGGGTCGCCCGCGTCTCCCTGGGCCTCGCCTCCTAGGGGGAGCCGGGGCTCAGCGCAGGAGCGTGCGGCGCAAGCGCGCAGCCGGGAACGGGAACAGCAGAGCCAGCACGGCGACGAGGAACGCCACGTCCCCCAGGGTCCCCAGGCCGGCTCCGCCCAGGGTGAGGTCGCGGGTCGCGGCGACGAGGTGCGAGAGGGGCAGGCACCAGCCCACGACCTGGGCCCAGTCGGGCAGGCCCGAGAACGGGAAGAATATCCCCGAGAAGAGGAACATCGGGGTGAGGACGCCGGTGAACAGGATGTTGTAGTGCTCGATGCTCGACACCATGGCGGTGTAGGCCATGCCGAGCACCGCGAAGGTCAGGGCGCCGATGAGGAAGACCGGGGGCAGGAGCAGCGCAAGCGGCGTGTGGACGAGGCCGAAGGCGGCCATCACGACGACGAACACGAGCCCGTAGACCACCGCCCGGGTGGCCGCCCAGAGGTACTCGCCCACGATCACGTCGGCCAGTGAGAGCGGCGTGGTGACCACGGCCTCGACCACCTTCCGCACGTGGATGCGGACGAACGAGTTGTAGGTCGTCTCGATGATCGCCCCGAACATGACCGTCGAGGCCGCGACCCCGGGGGCGATGTAGTCGATGTAGTCGATCCCCTCGACGCTGGTGAGGTAGGTGCCCAGCCCGAGGCCCATGATCGCCAGGTAGGCGATCGCCTCGAGGAAGCGGGGCGTGAGCGTGGTGAGGAGGGTCTTGCGCCCCACCGTGACGTTGCGCTGCCACATCCGCAGCGCACC
>JAXIPH010000277.1:0-4800 GCA_045403035.1 Thermoleophilia bacterium
GGCCAACAGTGAGGCCTCGTCCTCGAACGCGCACTCGTGGTAGAGGAGGAGCTCGCGGTCGCCGACTGCGACGACGTCGTTATGGAACGCGCCGGCATCGGTCGCCGCCGGGGACTGGCGGCAGAGGACGACGCCTCCGGCGTCCAGGCCGTGGAGCCGCGCGACCACCTCCGAGGCCTCGCGCGCCTGCCGCGCCGGGAACCGCCGCGGGGCTGGACGCGGGTCGTCGGCGTCGGTCGCACGCCGGCCCCAGACGAAGAGCTCCACCCCCGGCCCGCCGTGGCCGGCGGAAAGGCGAGCGTGGTTGGCGGCGCCCTCGTCGCCGAGCGGCGCCGGGAGCGGCGGATGGTGGGCGAAGCGCTCCCCCTCGGGGAATATCGCGCGGAGGAGCCGCGCGGTGACCGGCGCCTCGAGCGACCGGTGGAGCGTGCTCGCGAGGTTCGCCGGCGTCAGGTGGAGCCGCCCGTCGGCACTGTCGCTGCCCGGCGAGACGGTCGCCGCGTTCGCCGTCCACATCGCCGAGGACGAGGAGCAGGCCACCAGCAACTCCGGCGCCTCACGGGCAGCCCGGGCCAGCACCCCGGCGTCCGTGCCGGTGAAGCCGAGCCGGCGCAGGGCGTCCACGTCGGGCCGAGGATGCGGCGGCATCACGGCCTGCGGGACGCCGAGGTCGGCGAGTAGCCGCATCTTGGCGAGGCCCTGGAGGGCCGCCTCGCGCGGGCTCGAGAGCGACGCGCGGCTGCGCGCGGACGCGAGGTTGCCCGGGGAGAGGCCGCCGTAGCTGTGGGTCGGCCCGACCAGCCCGTCGAGGTTCAGCTCCTGCGCCGGGGCCACCTGCATCAGAGCTCGAAGCCGGGTGCGATGTCGTCCGGCAGTCGCAGCTTCGGTAGCTCGATCGAGGCCACCGCGTAGGAGCAGTAGTCGGCCGCCAGGTAGGCGCTCGGCCGGTGGTTGCCGCTCAGCCCCACGCCGCCGAACGCAGCCGCACTGCTGGCGCCCGTGAGCTGCTGGTTCCAGTTGACGACGCCGGCGCGCACATCGGCCGCGAAGCGCTCGTACTCGGCGGGATCGTCGCTCAGCAGGCCCGCCGACAGGCCGAAGGCGGTGCGGTTCGCCTCCTCGATCGCCGCGTCGAGGTCGGGTACCCAGAGAATCTGCAGCAGCGGCCCGAACACCTCCTCGTCCTCGCGGCCCGCAACCCGCGTGACGTCGAGGAGCCCCGGGGAGACCAGGCCCGTCCCCGGAGTCAGGTGGCGCAGGGGCACGAGCGGCCGCGCGCCGCGCGCCCCGAGATCGGCCTGCAGCGCCACGAGCGACTCTGCCACCCGAGCCGAGATCACCGGCCCCATGAATGGCTCGGGCTCCGCGTCGGGCGGCCCGACCCGCAGCCGCGCGGCCATCCCCGCCAGCTCGCTGACCACGGCGTCGCCCGCCGGCCCGGCCGGCAGGATCAGCCTCCGCGCGCAGCTGCAGCGCTGGCCGGCGGTCGAGTACGCGGAGAGCGCTGCGTGGTAGGCGGCAGCCCGCGGGTCGCCAACCGCGCCCACGACCAGCGGGTTGTTCCCACCCATCTCGAGCGCCAGCAGCACCTGCGGGCGCCCGGCGAGTCGGCGGTGGATCGCGAGGCCCGTGGCCACGCTGCCGGTCAGGCAGAGCGCGTCCAGCTCCGCGTGGTCCACGATCGCCTCGCCGACGGCCCGGCCGCCCTGGACCAGGTTGAACGCGCCGGCCGGGAGACCCGCGGCGAGCCACGCGGCCCCGTAGCGGTCGGCGACCGAGGGCGCCTGCTCGCTGGGCTTGAAGACGACGGTGTTGCCGGCCAGGAGCGCCGGCACGATGTGGCCGTTCGCGAGATGCCCGGGGTAGTTGAATGGGCCGAGCACGCCGACGACTCCGTGCGGGCGGAAGCGCGTGACGGCCGCGCCCCCGGGGATCGGGGCGCAGCGGAGGGCGTGCGCGCGGATGGAGATCTCGCCCTTCGCGACCATGCTCCGCACCTCGGCGCGCGCCTCCCACGGCGGCTTTCCGGTCTCGAGCGAGATCGCGGCGGCGAGCCCCTCCCCGTCCGCCCCCAGCGCGGCGGCGAACGCGCGCACCACCCGCTCGCGGTCCTCGAGCGGCGCCCGCGACCAGTGGGCGAACGCGCCCCGCGCGGCGCGCATCGCCCGGTCGACGTCCGCGGCGGAGGCCCCGGGGCCGCGCCAGACCTCCCTGCCCGTGGCCGGGTCGATCGAGACGAGCGGCTCGCCGCCGGCGCCGGCCCATTCCCCGTCGATCAGCAGCGGGCGGTCGGGTCCGATCGCTCAGCCCTCCCCGGCCGGGGCGACATACGTGATCGCCTCACCGGGCCCGACCTCTAGCAGCTCCGTGGCGCGCCGGCTGACGGCGACGGTGCCGTCGGGCCCCGGCGCCACGGCCCCGAGGCAGGCGCGGAAGTCCAAGCCCCGGGTGGCGAGGATCATCGCCGGTCCCGGGGGGTCCAGCTCCGTCACGGACCGCACCGCTCCGTCGCGCGCCTCGCGCACACTCCGTAGCTCGGCGACGTCGGCGCCGAGAAGCGGGCCTGCGTCGAAGATGTCCACCTCGTCGCAGAAGCGCATCCCCTCCCCCTCCAGCACCCGCCGCGCGGCCTCGGCGTCGCGGTGGGCGCGCCCGATCACCGAGCGCGCCGGCTCGGGCAGCAGCGGCACGTAGATCGGGTGGCGCGGCATCAGGTCATCGATGAAATCCTTGTCCCCGAGCCCGGACAGGAAGTCAGCCTGGCTGAAGTCGCTGTCGAAGAAGTGCCGGCCCACGGTGTCCCAGAAGGGCGAGTGGCCGGCCTCGTCGAGCCAGCCCCGCAGCTCGGCGATGATGCGGCGCTCGAACCGCTCGGGGTGCGCGCGCACGAAGAGCAGGCGCCCGAGCGACACGAGCCGAGCCAGGCCGCGACCGCGGTACGACGGCGCGACCGTGAGCGCGCAGAGCTCCGACGGCCCCTTGTGGGCGCGCTTGAGGTGCAGGACCTGCACGTGGTGGTCGATCCCGAGCGCCTCGTGGGCCACCGGCTCCTCGCGGATCTCGTAGGTGTAGAAGGGGTCGAAGCCTCCCACCCGCGCGACGACGGCGCCGGAGCCCGCGACCCGGCCGGCATCCCGATCCTCGAGCACGAGCAGGTACCGCTCGGCGCCCGGCCGCGCCACGGGCTGGGCGAAGGCGCGCCGCGACTCGGCGAGCAACGACCGCAGGTGGCCGGGGTCGGCCGGCAGCGTGGTGATCCCGCCGGCCACCGCCTCGGCCAGCGCCAGGAGCTCCGGCAGGTCCTCCTCGCGAGCGGGCCGCAGGACGAGCCGGTCCAAGGGTCCTCAGGCCGCCGTCAGCGCAGCGTCGACGATGCCGAGCACCTCGTCCACGTGGCGGTCCTCGGTCGCGCCCACCGGGACCAGGAAGCGCACCCGCGTCGGGTCGTGGCCCGCCGTCGACGAGATGACTCCGCGCTCGAACAGGTCCCGGACGAATGCAGCCACGCGCGCGGCGCCGCCGTCGAGCGGCGTGAAGCCGACCATGGCGCCGATTCCCCACGGCCCGCGCAGGCGGTCCGGATGTCGCGCCGCCAGCTCCTCCAGCCCGGCCCGGAAGACGTCGTGCAGCTGGACGATCCGCCCGTCGTCGCCGAAGTAGCCGCCGTCGCGCAGGTGCCGCATCACCGCGATGCCCGCCCGGATGGCGGCCGTGCTCGCCGTGTAGGTCTGCGCGACGAGCCCCGGCTTGGGCCGGAAGTCGGGCCGGAAGAGCGTGGCGCAGGCCTGGGTCGCCTTGCCCACCCACACGACGTCGACCAGGTCGTCGAGGCCGTAGTGCTGAAAGGCGAAGGGGCGCGGCGTGCGGCCGAAGGTCTGGATCTCGTCCACCAGCACGGCCACGCCGGCCTCGCGGCAGGCGCGCATCAGCGGCGCGTGGAATCCGTAGCTCGCCGCGTGCACGCCGCCCTCGCCCAGCACGAGCTCGAACACCATCGCGGCGTAGCGGCCGGGATGCCGGCTCAGGTGACCCTCGAGCGTCTCGAGCGCCCGCTGCGCCGACGCCTCGGGCCGCTCGGGGTCGAAGAACGGGACGAAGTCGACCTGCAGCACCTCAGGAAGGCCGACCCGGTAAGACGGCTTGTCGGTGATCTGGGCGAATGCGAGCGTGCGGCCGGCGAAGTTGCCCTCGAACGCGAGCAGGCGGCTCGCGGGACTGCTGTGCTGAAGCGCGATCTTGAGCGCGTTCTCGCCCGCCATCACGCCGGACGAGGCGATGAAGCAGTGGGCGAGGTGGGCGCCGCCTGCGCGCGCCAGGCCAACCAGGGTCGTCGCGAAGGCCGCGGCGGTCTCGTCCTGCTGGAGGTTGCCCTGCATGATCGTGTCCGCCAGCGCGGCGTCGAGCGCCGCCTCCGCCAGCGCGGGATGCGAGTGGCCCAAGTGATGGACGCCGATGCCGTTGATCATGTCGAACTTGACGCTGCCGTCCGCGAGCTCGACGAACGGCCCGCGGCCGGCCCCGGATGCCAGGAAGGGCAGGAGCAGCGCCCCTCCGCGCAGCGACTCCAGCGCCGCGACGGCCTCCGCGTAGTCGAGGGCGCGCCGGGGGTCGGGCGGCCGGACCCCGGTGATCGCGGCGGTGTGACGCTCGAGCGCGGCGAGCAGCCCGCGGCGGGCCGCGGCGACCTCCGGGTCGGCGCGCAGCGCCTCGGCGGCGAGGGGGTTCACCGGCGGCCCGGCCGTGCGACCGCTCCGGTTGCGAGGCGCGCGAGCAGGAGCGCGGCGATCGCCGCGCGCTCGG
>JAXIPH010000212.1:0-7396 GCA_045403035.1 Thermoleophilia bacterium
CCGCCGCCGGGCCCCCCCCCGCCACCGAGGCCCTCGCCCAGGAGCCCGCCGGCGAGGCCGACCTCCAGCCGGCCCGGTCGGCGGCGGAGGCTCTCTGGGAGGTGGCGCGCGCCCTCGCCCCGGCGGCGGACCGGGCCCGCGAGGAGGTCTCCGCCGTTCTGGAGCGTGCCCGCGCCGTCGAGGCCGAGCTGCTGTCGGCCGATCGCGTGGTGGAGGAGGCCGAGCTGGCCGCGGCTGCGAGCGCCGAGACGGTCCACGCGGCGGAGGTGGAGGCCGCGGTGGCCGCCGAGCGCGCCGCCGAGGCGGGGCCCGCGCCGGAGCCGGGCGAGCAACTCCCCGACCCCGACGAGGCCGCCGTCCTGCTGGCCGATCTGGAGCGCCGGCGCGAGGCCCTCGGGGCGGTCAACCCGCTCGCGGCCGCCGAGCGTGAGGAGCTCGGCGAGCGCGAGGTCGAGATGCTCGCCCAGATGGACGACCTGGAGGCCACGGCCGCCGCGCTGCGCGAGCACCTCGGCGAGCTCGACGCCGCGGTGACCGAGGGCTTCGAGGCCATCTTCAGCGCCTTCCAGGAGCGCTTCAGCGAGGTTTGCGGCCAGCTCTTCCCGGGCGGCGAGGGTCGCCTCCGCGCCGTGGCCGACGAGGAGGGGGAGGCCGGCATCGAGGTGGAGGTCGTGCCCGCCGGGAAGCGGCCGCGATCCCTGACGCTGATGTCGGGCGGCGAGCGGTCGCTGGTGGCGCTGGCCTTCTGCCTCGCGCTGGCGATGGCGCGCCCCGCGCCCTTCTACGTTCTCGATGAGGTCGAGGCGGCCCTCGACGACGTCAACCTGCGCCGCTTCCTCACGGTGGTCCGAGGTCTCGCGGAGACGCAGCAGTTCCTGCTCATCACGCACCAGCAGCCCACCGTTGAGATCGCCGACACGCTCTTCGGCGTCACGATGGGCTCCGAGGGCGTGTCGCAGATCATCGCGCGGCGGCTTCGCCGCGACGTCGAGGGTCCCGCGCAGCCGTACGTACGCCGGGCGCTTCGCGCGATCCCCGGCGGCCGCCCCGGGTGAGCCCGGAACCCGAGGGGACCGACGCCGACCGCGCGGCGTGGGCGGAGCTCTTCGAGCTCGCCCCGCCCCAGGAGGACGGGGAGCAGCCGCGCCGCCGCGGGCTCTTCGCGCGCCTTCGCGAGAACCTGACCGCCCCGCGCCAGACCATCTCGCCCCAGCTCGCGGGCATCTTCGCGCCGGCGCTCGTCTCCGCGGGGACCTGGGACGACCTGGAGGAGGCGCTGATCGCCGCCGACTGCGGCCTGGACGCCAGCCTTGCGCTGGTGGAGGTCCTGCGGGCGGAGTCCGAGCAGGGCCGCATCACGAGCGGCGCCGACCTGTCGCGCGCCCTCTGGCGGGCCGTGGCCGACCAGATGGCCCCCGAGCCGGCGCGCATCCCCCTCCGTGGCGAGCCCACCGTCATCGTCATCGTGGGGGTCAACGGCAGCGGCAAGACCACCACGATCGGCAAGCTGGCCTACCGCCTGGCCGAGCTGGACAAGAAGGTCGTGATCGGCGCCGCCGACACCTTCCGGGCCGCGGCCATCGACCAGCTGGCGGTGTGGGCCGACCGCGCCGGCGCCCAACTGGTGCGCCAGGGGCCGGGCGCCGACCCCGGCGCCGTCGCCTTCGACGCTGTGGCGTCCGGCAAGGCCCGCGGGGCGGACGTGGTGCTGGTGGACACCGCCGGCCGCCTGCAGACCCAGCACAACCTCATGGAGGAGCTGAGGAAGGTGGTCGGGGTGATCGGGAAGGTGACGCCCGAGGCGCCCCACGAGGTGCTGCTGGTGCTCGACGCCACCACCGGCCAGAACGGGCTGAGCCAAGCGCGCCTGTTCGACAACGCCACCGACCTCACCGGCGTCGTCCTCACCAAGCTCGACGGCACCGCTCGCGGCGGCATCGCGGTCGCCATCCGCCGCGAGCTGGACATCCCGGTGAAGCTGGTGGGCTCGGGCGAGCAGCTGGAGGACCTCCAGCCGTTCGACGCCCAGGCCTTCGCGCGGGCGATCTTCTCCACCGAGGACTGATCGGCCCGTTACCATGAGCGGTCGCCCATGTTCGATGCGCTCACCGACAAGCTGCAGGGAGTCTTCTCCGGCCTGAAGGGCCGGGGCAAGCTGACCGATTCCGACATCGACGCGGCCATGCGCGCGATCCGCCTGTCGCTGCTCGAGGCAGACGTGAGCCTGCCGGTCGTGAAGCAGGTCACCACGGCCATCTCGGCGCGCGCCAAGGGCGCCGAGGTCATGGACTCGCTCACTCCGGACCAGCAGGTCGTCAAGATCGTGAGCGAGGAGCTGACCACGCTCATGGGTCAGGCGAACGTCGCCCTGCCGCTGGCCTCCAAGCCCCCCACCGTCGTCCTGATGGCGGGTCTCCAGGGATCCGGCAAGACCACCTGCAGCGCGAAGCTGGCGCGCCACTTCCAGGCCCAGGGGCGCGCGCCGATGCTCGTGGCCTGCGACGTGCACCGGCCGGCCGCCGCGGAGCAGCTGGCCGTGCTCGGCGCGCAGCTCGACGTCCCCGTGCACCGGGAGGACGGCGCCGACGCCCCCGCCATCGCGCGGCGCGGCATCGAGGCGGCCCGACGGTCGGGCCGGGACCTCGTGATCGTCGACACCGCGGGCCGCCTGACGATCGACGCCGAGATGATGGACGAGCTGGTCCGCATCCGCGACGCTGTCAAGCCGACCGCCGTGGTGCTGGTGCTCGACGCGATGACCGGCCAGACGGCCGTCGACGTCGCCAAGGCGTTCACCGAGGCGGTGGACGTGACCGGGGTCGCCCTCACGAAGCTCGACGGCGACGCCCGCGGAGGCGCCGCGCTGTCGGTGCGGGCGGTCACCGGAGCCCCGATCCTGTTCGTCGGCACGGGCGAGAAGCTCGACGCGCTCGAGCCCTTCCACCCCGACCGCATGGCCTCGCGCATCTTGGGGATGGGCGACGTCATGAGCCTGATCGAGAAGGCCCAGGCCACCGTCGAGGTGGGCGACGCCAAGGCCCTCGAGCAGAAGATCCGCGGCGGCTCCCTCACACTCGAGGACTTCCTCGAGCAGATGCACCAGGTGCGCCGCATGGGGCCCATGTCGCAGGTGCTGGGCATGGTCCCGGGCTTCCGCACCGCCGCGAAGGGCAAGGACCTCAACGTCGACGACGGCCAGCTCGACCGGATCGAGGCGATCATCAAGAGCATGACCCTCGCCGAACGGCGTCATCCTGAGATCATCAACGGCAGCCGCCGCCGCCGGATCGCCTCCGGCAGCGGCACCAGCGTGCAGGAGGTCAACCAACTCCTGTCACAGTTCAAGCAGATGCGAAAGCTGATGAAGCAGATCGGCAGGGGCGGGATGCCGGCCCTGTTCGGCACTTAGTGCCCTGCCAGGCAACATCAGCTCGGTTCTGGCGGGCTGCAAATCATCGCGGATGCGGCGTCCTCGGTCGCTCGCATAGGCAAAGCTATGCGACCTCCCTGCGTCCTTGCCCCGCGGGATTTTCGCGGCCAGAACACAACCAACGTCACCTGGCAGAGCACTAGCACCCCAACCGCCCCAGACAAGGAGCACCGTGGTCAAGATCCGCCTCGCCCGTGTGGGCAGCAAGAAGAACGCCATCTACCGCGTCGTGGTGGCCGACTCCCGCTCGCCGCGGGATGGACGCAACATCGAGACGATCGGGCGCTACAACCCCCAGACCGACCCCTCCATCGTGGAGATCGACCTGGTGAAGGCGCACACCTGGCTCGACAACGGCGCCCAGCCCACGCCGGCCGTCAAGAAGCTCATCCGCATCGCGGAGGCCAACGCCTGAGCCCCGCCGACGCCAGCCCGCTCGCGGGCATGGTCGAGACCCTCGCCCGGGGGCTCGTCGATCACCCCGACCAGGTGTCGGTCACCGAGGACGCCGACGACGGGGCCCGCGTCATCTCCCTCTACGTCGCGGAGGAGGACCTGGGCCAGGTCATCGGCCGCGGCGGCCGCATCGCCCGCGCGCTGCGGGTGGTCCTGCGCTCGGCCTCGAACGCCCGCGGCGAGCGCGCGAGCCTCGAGATCGTCGACTAGCGCGGCGGGCGTGGCATGACGGGCGCGCCGGTCGTCATCGGCTGGATCGGTCGTCCCCACGGCCTGGGCGGTGAGGTGCACACACGGCCCACCGGCGCCACGATGCCGGCGCTGCGCCCGGGTCAGTCCGTGGAGGTCCACCCCAAGGGGGGCGAGCCCCGGTGGATGGTGGTGGCCGGCCGCACGGGCACGGTCGAGCGCCCCATCCTCTCCTTCGAGGGCGTCCAGACCCGCGACGAGGCCCTTGCCCTCGCCGGCGCGACCGTCGCCGTGGAGGCGGGCGCGGTGGCCTCGCTGCCCGATCCGGACACCTTCTACGTCCGCGACCTCCTGGGCTGCGAGGTGCTCGTGGGCGCGCGGTCCGCCGGCACCGTCGCCCAGGTGCACGCGGCCCCGGCCAACGACGTGCTGGAGGTGACCGGCTCCGACGGCGACCTGCTGGTGCCCTTCACCGCCGACGCCATCGTGGAGCTCGACCTCGCCTCGCGGCGCATCGTGGTTCGCGACGACCTCCTGTCGGGCTGAGCCCACGTGCAGATCGACGTCTTCACGCTCTTCCCCGAGTGGTTCGACTGGATGCGCCGCCCGCGCCACCTCGCGAACGCGGCGATCTCCGCCGGTCTCGAGCTCCGCTGCTTCTCGCCGCGTGACACCACGCCGCTGCCCCATGCGCAGGTCGACGACGCGCCCTACGGCGGCGGTCCCGGGATGGTGATGCGCGTGGACGTGATGGCCGCGGCGCTGGAGGCCGTCTACGGCGAGCCGGCGGAGCGGGTGCGGGAATCGCGGCGCGTGGCCGTGCTCACCCCCCGCGGCCGGCCCTTCACCGACGCCGTCGCGCGCGAGCTCGCCGACGAGCCCGCCCTCACCCTCCTCTGCGGGCGCTACGAAGGCTTCGACGAGCGCGTGACCGAGCTGCTGGCCAACGACGCACTGTGCCTGGGCCCGTTCGTGCTCGCGGGTGGCGAGGTGGCCGCGATGGCCGTCATCGATGCCGTGGGCCGGCGCCTGCCGGGAGCGCTGGGGAACGCCGACAGCCTCGCCGACGAGTCGTTCTCCGAGGCCCTGGGCGGCGGCATCGAGCATCCCCACTACACGCGGCCCGCGGATTTCCGCGGCAGCTCGGTGCCGGAGGTGCTCGTGTCCGGCGACCATGGCGCCATCGCCCGCTGGCGGGCCGAGCGGGTGGTGCCCCCCCGATCCTGAGCCGATCCGGCGCACGGTGGGGCGCTTGCTATGCTCGCCGTCGTTCTTTCCGGGAGCAGGCCCGGGCACTTCGAGTGAGGAGCACGGGCGATGTCCGTCATCGAGAGCCTCGAGCGAGAGCAGCTTCGCGACGACATTCCCACCTTCAAGGCCGGAGACACGGTCAAGGTGCATTTCCGGGTCATCGAGGGCTCGCGCCAGCGGGTGCAGGTCTTCGAGGGTACGGTCATCAAGCGCCAGGGCTCGACGAGCCGCGAGACCTTCACGGTGCGCAAGCAGAGCTTCGGCGTGGGCGTGGAGCGCACGTTCCCCGTCCACTCGCCCAAGATCGAGCGCATCGAGCGCGTGATGGAGGGCGACGTCACCCGCGCGAAGCTCTACTACCTGCGCGGCAAGGTGGGGAAGAAGGCGCGTATCCGCGAGAAGCAGCGCGTCTAGGGTCTCGGGGCCCTGAGCCGGACGGCTCCCCGGGCCTTCGTCCGCCCGGCCCACCGCCCCGCCGGACGACGCCCGGCGGCACGTCTTTTCGCTCATGACCGGTCCTTCGGGGAGCGGCGCGTCGCCGGCGCCGACGAGGCGGGGCGCGGCTGTCTCGCCGGACCGCTCGTGGTGGCGGCGGTCTGCATCGACCTCGAGGCCCTCGGGGTGCGCGGCCGGCGCGCGCTGGGCGATCTCGACGACTCCAAGCGCCTCGCGCAGCCCGTCCGCGAGCGGGTGGCCGAGGCGATCATGCGGCACGCCGAGCAGGTGGTCGTGATGGTCGCGAGCCACGCGACGGTCGACCGCGACGGCCTGCACAAGACCAACCTGCGCCTCCTGGCGCGCGCGCTGGCGCTGCTCCGCCCCTGCCCGGCGGTCTGCCTGGTCGACGGCTTCCGCCTCGGGCCCGCGGCCCCGCCGCACCGGGCGGTCGTGGGGGGCGACCATCGAAGCGCCTCCATTGCCGCCGCCTCGGTGATCGCCAAGACGGCGCGGGACCGCCTGATGGCCGGCCCGATGGCCGACGCGTACCCCGACTTCGGATTCGACCAGCACGTCGGCTACGCGACCCCCGACCACCACGCCGCGCTGCGGATCCGGGGCCTGTCGCCGATCCACCGGCGCTCCTTCAACTCGGCGGCCTATCCGACGATCTGAGGGACCGCAGCCGGGCACGGTCACGACTCGCCGACCGCGCCCGGCAGGTGGCGCACGCGGGCGCGGAAGCGGCTCAGGCGGACCGCGAGGAGGTCGAGTCGCACCATGCGGCCCGCCAGCTCTGGGCGTGCCGCGAGGTACGCCTCGGCCGCCCGGCGGATCCGCTCCCGCTGAGCGGCGGTGACCGGCTCCGCGAGCGCCGCCGCGTCGCCCCGGGCCTTCACCTCGCAGATGGCCACGACGTCGCCGCGCGCCGCCACCAGGTCCAGCTCGCCCCCGCCGGCGCGGTGGCGCGAGGCGAGGATGGTCCACCCCCGCCGCCGCAGGTGGCGGCAGGCGGCGGCCTCGCCCCGCCGGCCCTCCTCGTAGTCGCGTCCCATGGCCGCATCCTGCGCCGGGACCGCGTGACGGCGCGACGCCCGAGGATCTCAGGCGGCGCGCGCCTTCGTGCCGGTCGGCGTGACGGGAATGGCTACCGCGAGCCCCCGCCGGTGAAGACCTCCTCGCCGTCCTGAGTCGGGCGGAAGCGCAGCGCGGACCACGCGTCGTCCACGGACACCTGCCCGATCGGCCGCATCCCGTACGGGGTCACCATGGGCCAGAGGGTGTCGCGATTGATGTCGGTCCGATTCCCCTTGGGATAGGCGATCCAGAGGGTGCTCGGCCGATCGAGCCGCTCCCCCTGAGCGGTCAGGATCTCGCGCAGCGAGGCGGCGTCGTCCGCGAAGACGATCGCGGTCGTGGCCTCGTCCAGGCCGTCGACAGGGTGCACCCCGTCGGGCAGCGGCCCGATGAGATCGAGGCGCGGCGGGCTCGACGCCCACACGGTGGTGTTCGCCTTGATGAGGAGCTTCTCGGCGACGGACTAGGTGCTCCATCTCGACCGGGCCGCGAGGGACCCGTGCTCACTCCCCCCAGCGAAAGCCGACCCGCGAGGCCGCCACCGGCAGGGGGCTG
>JAXIPH010000306.1:0-13853 GCA_045403035.1 Thermoleophilia bacterium
CGCCGAGCCGGCGGTGATCGCGGCGCTGGACGCACGCGGTCCGGCGCCGGGGGAGGAGCTGCGCGTGCGCCTGACCGAGGCCTCTCCCGAGGCCCGGCGAGTGGTGTTCACCCGGGCCTAGCGCCCCTCCCCCGGCTCCCACAGGACGTCGCCACCGCTGCCGGCGTTGGCCGCACGGGCCAGGATGAAGAGCAGGTCCGAGAGCCGGTTGAGATAGGCGAGGGCCTCCGCGCCGACCTCCTCGGCGTCGGCGAGCGCCACGGTCGACCGCTCGGCCCGCCGGCAGACCGCGCGCGCGTGGTGCAGGGCCGCCGCGGCCGGGCTTCCCGCCGGGAGCACGAAGCTGGTGAGGGAGGGCAGCTCGGCGTTCACCTCGTCGCACCAGCGCTCGAGGCGCTCCACCTGACCCGGCGAGACCCGCAGCCGCCCCTCGCCGCCCTCGCCGCCGGGGGGCACGCACAGGTCGGCGCCCAGGTCGAAGAGGTCGTTCTGGATCGCCGCCAACCGGGGATCGCGGGCGTTTCCCGGATCCTGGGCCCGGGCCACCCCGATCAGGGAGTTCAGCTCGTCCACGTCCCCGTAGGCCACCACGCGCGCATTGGTCTTGCGCACCCGACTCATATCGCCCAGATGCGTGTCGCCCTCGTCGCCCAGACGGGTGTAGATGCGGGTGAGCCGGACCATCGGCTCAGACTAGTGCACCGGCCAGGGCCGGGTGCCGAGCTTACGGGGCCAGCAGGTTGATCGTGAAGAACAGCGTGCCCTCGCAGTTGCGGGCCACGCCGACGCCGGTCTGCCTCCACGCGGGGCCCATGAGATTGCCGCGGTGCTCCGGACTCGCCATCATCGCCTGGAAGGCATCGGTGGTGCTCTGCGCGTAGGCGATGTTCTGGGCCGCCGCACGGCCGTTGGCCCAGGCCATCGGGGTCGAGTGCGTGAAGCGGGCCCCGCGCGCCATGGCCAGGCTCTGAGCGCGTCCCGCCCTGCGCAGGGTGGCGTTGGTCGAGACCTTCTTGACGCCGGCGGCCACGCGCTGCGCGTTGATGAGCGCCGTCATCGCGCTCTCGTCGGCCGGCGCGAGCGCTGCGGGACACGACGGAGCCGCCGTGGCTCCCGTCGCTCCGAGGAGGCCGAGGGCGAGGCCGGCCAAGCCGGCACCCAGAGAAAAACGGAGTCTGAGCCCGAGGATAGGGCGGTTCTCCCGGTGGTTTGCGGGCCGACGCTCAGGGCACGGCGAGGACCCTACGACACGTGTCGGCGGGTCACAAGCCCGCTTGCGATTTTCTCACGAATGGAACAAGTAACTGAAGTATTTCGCCTCAATAGGACGGTCGAACGTCCCCTGGGGACGTCGCCGCGGCCCAGCGCCGCGCGAACGCGATCGCCTGTGGGCGGCTGCGCACGGCGCCGACCAACTGCTCCTCGCGCAGCGCGTCGAGGAGCTCGGAGAGCCACGGCCCGGGCGGGCGCTCGAGGATCTCGGCCAGCTCGTCACCCGCCACCAGGGGTCGGACCGGGCCGCGGTCGACCAGGGCGAGGTGCACGTCCATGATCTCCCGCGCGAGGGCGAGGTGGCGGGCGATGGACGAGTCGCTCGTGCGCGGCCCCCGGGTCGCCAGCCGGTCGGCGACCGACAGGACCATGACCTCGATCTCCGCGGGCGCCGTCGCGCGCAGATAGCGGTCGATCTGCCGGAGCGACAGCGGCGTGCGGTGGACCAGGAACCCCAGGGGCAGGTGCAGGCGCACCAGCCGCACCACCTGCTCGCGCAGGCGCGTGGAGACCCGCAGGCGGCGCAGCAGGTCGTCGGCCATCTCGGCGCCGAGGCGGTCGTGGCCGATGAACGTGACCCGCCCCTCCGGGGTCACCGCGCGGGTGGCGGGCTTGGCCATGTCGTGAAGGAGGGCGGCGAGCACGAGCGCCTGCCCGCGGGTGAGCTCGTCCGCCAGGGGCTCCGCGAGCGCGGCGGCGACCCGGGGGGCGCGCGACCGGAAGACCGGCTCGGGGTCGGCCGAGATGGCGGCGACGTGCTCGACGACCTCGAGGGTGTGCCCCAGCACGTCCTGGTGGTGGTAGGGGCTCTGCTCGAGGCCGCGGCTCTCCTCGAGCTGGGGGACGAGCGCGCCGAGGACGCCGAGCTCGTCCATCCGGGCGAAGGCCCGGTGGGGTGCCGGCAGCGCGGCGATGCGCCCGAGCTCGTCGGCCAGCCGCTCCCCGGAGGTGCTCCACACCCCCGGTGAGTCCCTCCGCGCCTGCGCGAGTGTCTCGGACGGGATCTCGAACCCGAGCTGCTCGGCGAGCCGGGCCGTTCGCAGGAGGCGCACCGGGTCGTCCCGCAACGCGCCGACGCTCACCAGGCGCAGGCGGCGGCCGGCCAGGTCGGCGAGGCCCCCGTGGAGGTCGATGACCTCGCCCGGGGAATCCAGGGGCACGGCCAGCGCGTTGACCGTGAGGTCCCGCCGACCCAGATCGTCGGCGATGTCCGCCCCCTGCAGCGGCGTGATGTCCACGAGCACGCCCAAATCGCCCCCCTGCACCCTCCACGCACCGAATCCGCGCGACAGGAGGAAGCGGCCGGCGCCGTGTACCCGCGCGAGCTGGCCGGCCACCGCCACGGCGTCGCCCTCGACCGCCAGGTCGAGATCGGCCACGGGGCGACCGAGGAGCGCGTCGCGCACCCCGCCCCCCACGGCCCACGCGCGCCGGTCGAGGGCCCCGAGCGGGGCGAGGAGCCGGCGCATGGGCTCGCCGGCGCTCACCCCCCGTGAACCCTCGGCACGCGTGCTCCCACGGCGCAGATCACCTCGTAGTTGATGGTCCCGCGCAGAGCCGCCAGCTCCTCGGCAGTGATCCGCTCGGCGCCCTGAACGCCCAGCAGCACGGCCTCCTCCCCCACCGGCTCCTCGCCGCCCGGCCCCAGGTCCACCGTGAGCTGGTCCATCGAGATCGTCCCCACGACCGGCACCCGCCGCCCGCCGGTGAGCACCTCGGCCCGTCCCGAGAGCGCCCTCGAGTAGCCGTCGGCGTAGCCCACCGGCACCACCGCCACCCGCGTCCCCCGGGCGGCGCGCCAGGCGCGCCCGTACCCCACGCTCTCGCGGGAGAGGACGGTCTTGGTGGCCGCCAGGTAGGAGACCAGGGACATCGCGGGCCGCAGGTCCAGGTCGGCCGGGTCGCCGCCGAACGGGGAGCAGCCGTAGAGGGCGATGCCGCATCGGACCATGTCGAAGGCGGCCGCCGGCTCGCGAAAGGTGGCGGCGGAGTTGGCCGCGTGCAGGGCGGCGCCCGGGAAGCGCGTGCGCAGGACGGCCGCGGCGGCCCGGAAGCGCAGGAGCTGCTCGCCCATGAAGGCGGCGTTCTCGCCCTCGGTCTCGTCGGCCGTGGCGAAGTGGGTCATGAGGCCGGCCACTTCGACACGGTCCGTCGCCGCGGCGGCGTCGGCGACCGCGGCCAGGTCCTCGGAGCGGGCTCCCAGCCGGCCCATGCCCGTGTCCAGCTTCAGGTGAATCCGGGCGCGGCCCCCGTCCGCCGCCCCGGCGGCGCGCGCCACGGCGTCGGGCGTCCACACCGCCAGCTCCGCGCCCGCGGAGATGGCGCGCCCCCACTCGTCGCCGGAGAGGGGGCCCATCACGAGCACCGGCGCATCGATGCCGGCCGAGCGGAGGGCCTCGGCCTCCGCGACGGCCGCCACCCCCAGGGCGTTCGCGCCGCCCTCCAGCGCGGCGCGGGCCACCGGCACGGCCCCGTGCCCGTATCCGTCGGCCTTCACGATCGCCATCAGCCGGGCCCCGCCCGCGGCCCGCACGAGCCGCCCGGCGTTGTGGCGGATCGCCCCGAGGTCGATCTGCGCCACGGCCCGCGGGCTCGTCACCGGGGGGTGGGGACCGTCGGCCGGAGGGCGGCGGGGAGGGCCTCCAGGACGTCGGAGGCGATCGTGCCGTCCCCGCGGTCGGCCATCTCCCCGGCGCGCGCGTGGGCGGCCGCCGCGACGGCCGCGGCGCGGAAGGGCTCCATGGCCGTGGCAAGGAGCGCGGCGACCGTGCCGGTGAGCACGTCGCCGGTGCCGGCGGTGGCCAGCGCCGGAGTCCCCCCCGCGCTCACCGCGACCTCGCCGCCGGGGCTCGCCACGATCGTTCCCGGCCCCTTCAGCAGCGCCACCGCCCCGGATCGCCGCGCCAGCTCGCGCGCCGCGTCCAGCCGCCCGGCCTCGACCTCGGCGCGCGACCGGCCCAGCAGGCGCGCGGCCTCGCCCGCATGCGGCGTGATCACCGTCGGCGCGCGGCGCCGCGCGAGGCGCTCGGGGGCGTCCCCGAGGTGCCAGAGCCCGTCGGCGTCCAGCACCGCGGGCAGCGCCACGCCGTCCAGGATCCGCAGGAGCGCCTCGGTGGTGCACTCCGCGCGCCCCAGGCCC
Source organism: Thermoleophilia bacterium (assembly GCA_045403035.1). Taxonomy (GTDB): domain Bacteria; phylum Actinomycetota; class Thermoleophilia; order Miltoncostaeales; family Miltoncostaeaceae; genus CAVXDY01. Next base: position 4,412 of record JAXIPH010000306.1, read on the forward strand.
GGGCCGATCGCGAGGGCGCTCGCGCGGCGGGCCTCGGACTCCACCCGCTCGACCGACTCCGGCGCGAGATGCCCGTCCCGGTCCGGCAGCGGGGCGCACATCACCTCGAGCAGGTGCGCGGCGACAGCGGGCTGCACCGCCGCGGGCACCGCGACCACGGTGAGGCCCGCTCCGGCCCGGAGCGTGGCCCGGGCGGCCAGGCTCGCGGCCCCCGTGAGCCCCGGCGAGCCGGCCACCACCAGCACGGCCCCCGCCGCGTACTTGTCGCCCGCCTCACCCTTGCGAGGCACCGCCGCCACGGCCCCCGCGCCCACCAGCCACGCCGCGGGGGGGAGCGTGACGGCGCTCGGGATGCCGATGTCGGCCACCACCACCCGCCCGGCGTGCCCGCGCCCGGGAGCGACCCGCAGGCCCACCATGTCGCCGTGGTAGGTGACGGTCAGCCGCGCCCGCACGGCGGCACCCTCGACGCGGCCGCTGCCGGCGTCCACGCCCGAGGGCACGTCCAGGCTCACCACCGGCCCGTCGTGACCGGCCATCCACTCCACCGCTGCCGCCGCCTCGCCACGCGGCGCGCCACGGGCGCCGGTGCCGAGAAGCGCGTCGACCACGAGGCGCCCGCCCGCCGGGCGGGCGGTGTCGAGGGCCCCGACCCCGATGCCCAGGCTGGCGGCGATCGCGGCCATGGCGGCGCCGTCGGGAGTCTCGGGGGCCCGGCCCCCGGGGGCCGCCACCTCGATCTCCCATCCGGCCTCCGCCAGGTGGCGCGCCACGGCCATGCCGTCGCCGCCGTTGTTGCCGGGGCCCACGACCACCAGTGCCGCGCCCGAGCCGGGGAACGCCTCGAGAGCCGCCTCGGCCGAGGCCAGGCCCGCCCGCTCCATCAGCAGGATGCTCGGGATGGCGTGGTCCTCGCCGGCCCGCCGGTCGCCCTCGCGCATGGCGGTGGGGTCGAAGAGCGGGGTGCAGTCCGGCAGCGGCGCCGGGACCGAGGAGCGGGCGGGCGGCAGCGCTAGTGTCCCGAGCCCTCGGCGACCGCGAGGGCCACCGCCGAGTCGCGGCCGTGGGTGAGCGAGATGTGGATCCGCTCCACCCCGAGGTGCTCGGCGCGCAGGGCATAGTGGCCGTGAAGCCGCACGGTGGGCGCCCCCCGCCCGCGCACGACCTCCACCTCGCGCCAGCGGGTCATCCCGATGCCGAGCGCCTTACCCACCGCCTCCTTGGCCGCGAAGCGGGCGGCGAAATGCTGGGGCGGATAGGCGCGCGAGGAGCAGTAGGCGGCCTCGTCGCGGGTGAAGCACCGCTCGGCCAGCCGCGGGCGCCTGGCCAGCGAGGCCGCGAACCGGCGGATCTCCATCACGTCCACGCCCACGCCGATGATCGGCACGACCCTCGACCTCTATTCGACGGTGACGGTCTTGGCCAGGTTGCGGGGCTGGTCCACGTTCAGCCCGCGGGCCCGGGCGATGCCGTAGGCGAACACCTGCAGGGGAATCGTGGAGCTGATCGGCGACAGGATGGGCAGGGTGCGCGGCGCCCAGAGGACGTCGTCGGCGTGCTGCGAGATCTCCTCGTTCCCCTCGGTGGCGACCGCGATCACGCGCGCTCCGCGAGCGCGCACCTCCTGGATGTTGGAGACGACCTTGTCGAAGACGTGTCCGTCGGTGGCCACCACGACCACCGGGGAGCCCTCCTCGAGGAGGGCGATCGGGCCGTGCTTCATCTCGCCCGCCGGGTACGCCTCGGTGGGCACGTAGCTGATCTCCTTGAGCTTCAGCGCGCCCTCGAAGCTCACCGGGACGCCCACGTGGCGGCCGAGGTAGAGGAAGAAGGGCCGGTCCGCATAGCGCCCGGCCACCTCCATCACGGCGGCCGGCGAGCCCGAGGCCAGGTAGGCCTCCACGGAATCGGGGATGCGGCGCAGCTCCTCGGCCAGGTCGAGCGCTCCGGCGGCCGTGAGCGCCCACTTGAGGCGCCCGAGCTTGAGGGCGAGCAGCGAGAGGGCCATCACCTGGGCGGTGTGGGTCTTGGTCGCGGCGACGCCGATCTCGAGACCGGCGCGGGTGTAGAGCACGCCGTCGGCGTCGCGTGTGGCCTGCGATCCCATGATGTTGGTGACGGCCACGACGTGGGCGCCGCGCTCTCGGGCCACGCGCATGGCGGCCAGCGTGTCGGCCGTCTCGCCGCTCTGGGTGATGCCCAGCACCAGGTCCCCCGGGCCGGCGAGGCAGGTGCGGTAGCGGTACTCGGAGGCGACCTCCACCTGCACCGGCACGCGCGCCCAATCCTCGATCAGGTACCGGCCCACCAGCCCGGCGTGAAAGGAGGTGCCGCACGCGACGACGTGGATGCGCTCGACCCGGGCGAGGGCGGCGTCGTCCAGGCCGAGGCCGGTGAGCTCGACCGAGCCGTCGGGCTTCAGGCGGTCCCCGATCGTGTCCCAGAGGGCCGCCGGCTGCTCGTGGATCTCCTTGAGCATGAACGTCTCGTAGCCGCCCTTCTCGGCGGCGTCCTCGTTCCAGTCGACCCGTCGCGCGGCGCGCTCCGGCAGCTCCTCGCCGCCGCTCCAGATCGTGTGGGCGCCGGCCTCGACCACGACCACCTCGTCGTTCTCGATCAACCCGATGTCCCGCGTCTCGCGGAGGAAGGCGGGGATCGCCGAGGCCACGAACGTCTCCCCCTCCCCGACCCCGATCACCAGCGGGCACTCGCGCCGGGCGGCCACCAGGCGCCCGGGCTCGTCGACGTGGGCCGCCACGAACGCGAAGTGGCCGCCCAGGCGCGGCAGCACCGCCCGCACCGCCGCCGCCAGGTCGCCCGCGTACTCGCGCGCGATGAGCTGCGGCACAACCTCGGTGTCGGTCTCCGAGGCGAAGACCACGCCCTGATCCTGGAGCTGGGAGCGCAGGTCGGTGTAGTTCTCGATGATGCCGTTCAGCACCACGATCACCGAGCCGTCGGCGCTCGCGTGGGGGTGCGCGTTGGCCTCCGTGACGCGGCCGTGCGTCGCCCACCGGGTGTGCCCCAGGCCGGTCGTGGCGACGGACCCCCCGTTGGAGCCGGCGGCCTCCCTCAGGGCGGCGAGGTTGCCGACCGCGCGCACCGACTCGGCCAGGCCACCCTCGCCGTCGAGCAGGGCGAAGCCGGCGGAGTCGTAGCCGCGGTACTCCAGGCGCTCGAGGCCCGCGAGGATCAGCTCCCGGCAGGGACGGTCACCCACGTATCCGATGATCCCGCACATGCCGACCTCCTTCTGTCGGAGCTCAGTCCGCCGGAGAGGGTAGCTCGCCTCCGAGCTCGTCCGCGGCGACACGGGCGATCTCGTGGCACCAGCGGTCGCACTCCTCCGCGGTCGGCGCCTCCACCATCACCCGCACCAGCGGCTCGGTGCCCGAGGCCCGCACGACCACGCGGCCGTCCTCACCGAGCTCGGCCCCGCACGCGGCGACGGCCTCCCACACGCGGCGCGCCCCGGCGAGGTCGCCCTTGCGCGCCACCGGCACGTTCACCAGGCGCTGCGGCAGCCGCTGCATGACGGCGGCGGCCGTCGACAGGGGCTCCCCGCGGGTGCGGAGCGCGCCGAGCAGGTGCAGCGCGGCCGCCAGGCCGTCGCCCGAGGGTCCGTGGAGCAGGTTGATCACGTGGCCGCTCTGCTCCCCGCCGAGGACGTAGCCGCCCTGGCGCATCTCCTCCAGCACGTAGCGGTCGCCCACGTCGGTCCAGCGCACCTCGATGCCCTCGGCGGCCATGGCGCGCCGGAAGCCGAGGTTGGTCATCGTGGTCGTGACCACGACGTCCCCGGCCAGGATGCCCTCACGGCGCAGGTCGAGGGCGCAGATGGCCAGGATCTGGTCGCCGTCGACCGGCGTGCCCGCCTCGTCGACGGCGAGCATGCGATCGCCGTCGCCGTCGAAGGCCAGGCCCAGGTCCGCTCCGGCCGAGCGGACGGCGTCCGAGATCGCGGCGAGGTCCGTGGAGCCGAAGCCCGCGTTGATGTTCATCCCGTCCGGCTCGGCCCCGATCGTGGTGACCCTCGCCCCCAGCCGCTCCAGCACCTCGGGCGCGGTGACGGCCGTGGCGCCGTGGGCGCAGTCGACGACGATCGAGAGGCCGGAGAGGTCCACGGGGCGGCGCTCGAGCAGCGACGCGACGTAGTGGTCGCGCCCCTCGCCCCAGCGATGGATGGCCCCGAGCCGCTCCGCCTCGGGCCGATCCCCCGCGCTCTCGAGCGCGGCCTCGACCGCGGCCTCCTCGTCGTCGGCGAGCTTGAAGCCGTCACCGCCGAAGAGCTTGATGCCGTTGTCGGCGAAGGGGTTGTGGGAGGCGCTGATGACCGCCCCCGCCGCGGCATCGGACCCGGCCACGAGCTCCGCCACCGCCGGCGTGGGCAGCACGCCGAGAAGCGAGACGTCGGCGCCCGCGCTCGCGAGCCCGGCCGCCAGGGCCCCCTCCAGCATGGGCCCGCTGCGGCGGGTGTCGCGCCCGATCATCACCCGCGCCCCCGGCCCGACCCGGCCACCGAGCGCCCGGCCGATGGAGAGCGCGAGCTCGGGGGTCAACTCGCGGTTGGCGACGCCGCGGACGCCGTCCGTTCCGAACAGCCGCCGCGCCACGGGCGAGGGGCGTCCTAGCGCTTCGAGAACTGGGGCCGCTTGCGGGCGCCCTTGAGCCCGGCCTTCTTGCGCTCCTTGATGCGGGCGTCCCGGGTCAGGAAGCCCTCGCGCTTGAGGTCGGTGCGCAGCCCCGCGTCCATCACGGTCAGAGCCTTGGCGATGCCGTGGCGCAGCGCGCCGGCCTGGCCGGAGATGCCGCCCCCGTGCAGGCGGGCCGCGACGTCGAAGCGCCCCTCGGTGCCGGTGGAGGTGAACGGCTTGGTCGCCTGCGTCACCAGCACGCGGCGGCCGAAGAACTCGTCGATGGGCCGGCCGTTGCAGGTGATGGTGCCGGTCCCGGGGGTGAGGATCACCCGGGCGACGGAGGTCTTGCGCTTGCCCGTGGCCCGGTAGCGGGCGACGGACGGCGTCTCGGTGCTCATGAATCCTCCTGACGAGGGGTCATGATGCCACCTCGGCGATGCGGCTCAGGCGCAGCGGCTGGGGCTGCTGGGCGCCGTGGGGATGGTCGGGACCGGCGTACAGCTTCAGCTTCGTGAGCTGCGCGCGGCCCAGACGGTTCTTCGGCAGCATGCCCCGCACGGCCCGCCGCAGGACCTCCTCCGGCCGTCGCTCGAGCTGCTCGCCCAGCGTGCGGCTGCGGATGCCGCCGGGATACCCGGAGTGGCGCCAGTACCGCTTGTCGCGAAGCTTGTTGCCCGTGACCGCGATCTTCTCGGCGTTGACGACCACGACGAAGTCGCCGGTGTCGCAATGCCGGGTGAACCACGGCGATCGCTTGCCCGACAGGGTCTCCGCGATCACCGAGGCGAGCCGTCCCAGGTTCTGCCCCTCCGCGTCGACGATGTACCAGCGGCGCTCGACGGTTCCGGGCTTGGCGCTCTGGGTGCTCACAGGCCGGCTGGGACCTCACAGATCATGGCGGCGCGACGCGGACACGCGTCGCGAGATGGACCGCGGGAGTGTAGGAAAATGCACGGACCGCCGCAAGCGGCGGACCAGGCCGCGCTGGACTTCGGAAGCGCGGATGGCTACAAACGGTACACCGGATAACTGGTGGTCGGTGGTCGGCCGCGGGATTCCGGTGGCAGGGGCGTCATGGATACTCGCTCGGTCAGCCGCTGCGTCGCGATCGCGGCGCATGGGAAGCGTTGTCAGCAGAGCCCGTTTCGGGGCAGCCCGTACTGCTGGCACCACACGCAGAGCCGCAAGATCTGGGCGCCCAGTCGCCCGCTCGGCTCGGCAGTGTCGAATCGCGGCTCCGGAGCCGCCGAGCGTGCGGAGGCCGAGGAGCGGCGCCTCGGCATCGAGCGCCGCTCGGCCGCGGACCGCAGGGCGGGCCGGGCGGCACGCGACGCCGCCGCGCACCGCCTTTCCGAGGCCCTCGGACCGGAGCGCGTGGAGGAGCTGCTCGACTTCCTGGAGGGCCCCGCCGACGGCGCCTACCTGCTGGTGCGCGACTCCGACGGCCTCGCCTCCGAGCGCAGCGTGGCCGAGCGCCCGGAGCGCCGCCGACGGAGCGCCTCCGGCTGAGACCGCCGCGGGCGCCGCCCTGCTGCGCACGCTGCTCGCGCGGGGCGTTCGCGACCCGAGGATCCTGGCCGCCGTGGCGAGCGTCGACCGCGCGGCCTTCGTGGATCCCGAGGCCGCCGAGCGGGCGGATCACGACGAGCCGCTTCCCATCGCGGAGGGCCAGACCACCTCGCAGCCGCTGGTCATCGCCAACATGGCGGCGGCGCTCGACCTGAGCGCCACCGACCGCGTGCTCGAGGTGGGCGGCGGCAGCGGCTACGCCGCGGCCGTGCTCGGCCGCCTGGCCGGCGAGGTCCACTCGATCGAGATCCGGCCGGCGCTGGCCCGGCGCGCGCGCCGCAACCTGGACCGCGCCGGGATCGCGAACGTGCACCTGCACGAGGGTGACGGCACCGCCGGGTGGCCCGAGGCCGCACCCTACGACGCGGTCTCGGTGGCCGCCGGGGCGCCCGCGGTGCCGTCGGCCCTGCTCGACCAGCTCGCGCCGGGGGGACGCCTGGTGATGCCGGTCGGGTCGCAGGGCGACGGCCAGCGGCTGGTGCTGGTGCGCCGCACCAAGGACGACCGGCTCGTGGCCGAGGATCTGCGGATGCCGGTGCGGTTCGTGCCCCTGGTCCAAGCCCCCGAGGGTGTTTAGCGCAGCCGGCGCTCGCAGCCGGCGCCGGTTGAAAGGGCCATGGACGGCCCGTCAGACCCCCCAGGAGGCGTTCCTGCGCCGGCGTTTAAGGGGCGCGGGGGCGGCGGGCGGCCGCGCGAAAGGCCTCCAGGCGGCGCCGGTCCCTCTTGCTCGGCCGCCCCTCCAGGTCCGCGCCCAGCGGCCGGGCCAGACGGCGCTCCTCGCGCCGCAGCTCACGCTGCTCACGGCTCTCGCGGGTCTCCTCGTAGAGCAGCGCGGCGGCGGCGGCCGATCCCCGCTTCTCGCCCATCGCCCGCACGACCACCGTGATCGTCTCGTGGCCGGCCGTGACGCTGACCGTCTCTCCGAGCCGGACCTCGCGGGCAGGCTTCACGCGCGCCCCCTCCACCTGGACGCGGCCCCCCTGCACGGCCTCGCTCGCCAGGGAGCGCGTCTTGAAGAAGCGCGCCGCCCAGAGCCACTTGTCGATGCGCGGTCGTTCGGTCGACACGACGGGATGATCCCACGCCGCGCGGCGGTCATCGAACGGGGGCGGCTACTCCCACTCGATCGTCCCCGGAGGCTTCGACGTCAGGTCCAGCGCCACCCGGTTGACCCCGTCGACCTCGTTGATGATCCGGTTGGAGATCCTCTCGAGCAGGTCGTAGGGCAGGCGGGCCCAGTCGGCCGTCATCGCGTCGTCCGACGTGACGGCACGGATCACGATGGGGTACGCGTAGGTGCGCTCGTCGCCCTGGACGCCCACGCTCTTGATCGCGGGGAGCACCGCGAAGCTCTGCCAGAGGTCGCGATAGAGGCCCGCGCGGCGCACCTCCTCCTGCAGCACGTGGTCGGCCTGGCGCAGGATGGACAGGCGCTCCTCGGTCACCTCGCCGATGATCCGGATGGCGAGCCCGGGACCCGGGAAGGGCTGGCGCCAGACCATGCGCTCCGGCAGGCCCAGCTCCTCGCCCACCACCCGCACCTCGTCCTTGAAGAGCTGGCGCAGGGGCTCGACCAGCTCCACCATCATGTCGTCGGGCAGCCCGCCGACGTTGTGGTGGCTCTTGATCTTGGCGGCGTCGCGCGAGCCCGACTCGATGACGTCGGAGTAGAGCGTCCCCTGCACCAGGAAGCGGGCGTCCGGGAGCTTGGCCGCCTCGCGCTCGAAGATCCGGATGAACTCGCGCCCGATGATCTTGCGCTTCTCCTCCGGCTCGGTGACTCCCGAGAGCGCCGCCAGGAAGTGCTCCTGGGCGCGCACGTGCACGAGGGGGACGCCGAAGTGCCTGCCGAAGGCCGTCTCCACCTGCTCGCCCTCGTTCAGGCGCAGCAGGCCGTGATCGACGAAGACACAGGTGAGCCGATCGCCGATCGCGCGGTGCACGATGAGCGCGGCCACGGCGCTGTCGACCCCTCCCGAGAGCCCGCAGACCGCCCGGGCGCCGCCCACCATCGCGCGCACCCGTTCCACCTGCTCCTCGATGACGTGGGTCGCGGTCCAGGTGGGCGCGCATTCGCAGGCGTCGAAGAGGAACCACTTGAGCAGGTCGGTGCCGAAGGGCGTGTGGACCACCTCGGGGTGGAACTGCACGCCGTAGACCCGGCGCGCCCGGTTCTCCATGGCCGCCACGGGCGCCGACGCGGTGTCCGCGGTCACCTCGAAGCCCGGCGGCGCCGCCACGACGGCGTCGCGGTGGCTCATCCAGCACATGTCGGCCGCCAGATCGCCGAACATTCCCCTGCGCGAGCGCACCCGGAGCGGCGTCTTGCCGAACTCCCCGGCCCCGGTGCGCGCCACCTCCCCGCCCAGCGCCAGGGCGATCGACTGCATCCCGTAGCAGATGCCGAGCACCGGGATGCCGAGCTCGAGCAGTCGGGCGTCGAGCGCCGGAGCGCCGGGCTCGTAGACCGACGCGGGTCCGCCCGACAGCACCAGGCCGGCTGGCTGGAGGGCCTGCAGCTCCTCCGGCGGGGTGTCGTGCGGGACGACCGCCGAGAAGACCCGGCACTCCCGGATGCGGCGGGCGATGAGCTGGCTGTACTGGGCGCCGAAGTCGACCACGAGGACCCCGCCCGGCGCCGCGGCGGCCAGCTGCGGGTCGAGGGCGGGAGTGGAGGCCGCGGTCGTCAGGAGTCCAAGGATACGCGCCCGGGCGGACGGTGCGTCGGCGTACGCCGGGCCCGAAAAACGTGGGCCCGGCGGGACGCCAAGTGCGGCCTGGCCGGCCACACTTGCGGACGTCGGGCACCGCCTTCGGCGGGGCTGGCCCGCCGAAAGGACAACAAGACAACCCAGTCGCTCCTACGCCGCCGGGGTGGGCTGCCTCTCGACGCCGGCCACCGCGTAGGCGTCGCCCTCGTCCAGCGTCTCGCGCTCCAGCAGGGCGTGGGCCAGCGCGTCCAGGCGCTCGCGGTTGTCGCGCAGCTGGCGCACCGCCTCGAGGTAGCACTCGTCCACGATCCGGCGCACCTCGTCGTCGACCAGCTGCTGGGTGTGGGGCGACGTCTGGCCGGGCGACCCGGGGAACAGGAGCGGCTGGTCGTCGGGCCCCGGCAGCACCGAGACCGGCCCGATGGCGTCGGACATCCCCCACCGGCCGACCATCCGCCGCGCGATGTTCGTGACCTGCTCGAGGTCGGACTCCGCGCCGGTGGTCACGTCGCCGTACACCACGTC
>JAXIPH010000218.1:0-7978 GCA_045403035.1 Thermoleophilia bacterium
GGTCCCGGTTGAGGACGCCGTGGCGGCGGCGCGGGCACAACTGGCCCATTCCCAGGTGTACCCCGGGTGTACCCGAGATGACCCTGAGCCCTCGTTCGCCATCCGGGGCGAGACGAACAACTCGGCCATTCGCAGGTAAAAAGCGAAGTACGCGCGGCAGGATTCGAACCTGCGACCTCTGGCTCCGGAGGCCAGCGCTCTATCCACTGAGCTACGCGCGCGAGTCGGGTTAGCTTAGACCACCCCGTGCGGATCGCCGTCATCTCCGACACCCACATGCCCGGCCGCGGCCGGGTTCTCCCGCCCGCCTGCCTCGCGCGGCTGCGCGGGGCCGATCTGATCGTCCACGCCGGCGACTGGTCCGACATGGCGACGCTCGGCTTGGTGCGGGCGCTGGGCCCGCTGGTGGCCGTGTACGGCAACGTCGAGGATCCCGCGGTCCGCGCCGCGTTGCCCGCCACCGCCGAGGCGGAGGCCGCCTGGCTCCGGATCGGGGTGGTCCATAACGGAGGTCCCGAGGCCGGCCGCCTGGAGCGCATGCGCCGCCGGTTCCCGGGGGTGGGCGGGGTGGTCTTCGGGCACTCCCACATCCCGTTGTACGAGGTGGCCGACGACGGCTTCTTCATCCTCAACCCCGGCAGCCCCACCGACCGGCGCCGCTCGCCGCGCCACAGCATGGCCGAGATCGAGGTGTCCGATGCCCGGCCCCCGGCCGTCTCCTTCCTGGCCGTGGACGACCCGCCCGGCCCGCTCCCGGCCGATCTCGTGCGGGGGATGCGGGGCTAGGATCCACCGATGGACCTGTACGTCACGATGATCGGCACCGCCGCGTCGGTGCCGACCGCCGGCCGCGGAACGGCGGCCACGCTGGTGGCCCGCGGCGGCGAGCGCTGGCTCGTCGACTGCGGCGAGGGCACGCAGCGCCAGCTGCTGCGCTCGGGTCTGGGGCTGCTGGATCTCGATCTGGTGCTGGTCACCCACCTGCACGCCGACCACTATCTCGGGGTGCCCGGCCTGCTGAAGACCTACGGGCTGCGAGGACGCGAACGGCCGCTGCGGATCGTGGGGCCGCGCGGCCTGATCCAGCTCATGACGACCCTGCGCCCGGTGATCGGCCGGCTGCCCTACGCCGTGGACCTGGACGAGGTGGAGCCGCGCCGCGAGGAGGAGGTCTGGGCGGGGGACGGCTGCCGCATCGAGGCCGTGCCCACTCGGCACTCGGTGGCCTCGATGGGCTACGCCGTGCGCGAGGACCCGCGCCCCGGCGCGTTCGACGTCGCCGCGGCCCGGGCGCTCGGCGTGCCCGAGGGCCCGGCCTGGGGGCGCCTGCAGCGCGGCGAGGAGGTGACGGCCGAGGACGGGCGCACGGTGAGCTCCGGCCAAGTGCTCGGGCCCCCCCGCGCCGGCCGGGTGATCGTGGTGAGCGGCGACACGGAGCCGTCCGACGCGCTGCTCGCGGCCGCCGACCACGCGTCGGTGCTCGTGCACGAGGCCACCTTCCTCGACGAGGACCGCGACCGGGCGCGCGAGACGCGGCACAGCACCGCCCGCGAGGCCGCCGTGCTGGCGCGCGAGGCCGACGTCGGGTTGCTGGTGCTGACCCACCTCTCCAGCCGGTGCTCGCCGCGCGACATCCGCCACGAGGCCGAGCGCGAGTTCCCGCGCGTGCTGGTGCCGCGCGACTTCGACCAGATCGAGGTGCCCTTCCCGGAGCGGGGCGCCCCCGAGATTCACGCGCTGCGCGGAGGAGGCCGCCCCGGCTCTCCTGATGTTCCGTCGCAGGCGCCTGCTACGGTCGACGCGCTCGACCTTTAACCCGGTCCAGAGAGGCCGGAAAGGAGCGCTCATGATCGTCTGCCCGCTGGCCCGCCCGCCGCTCTGCCGCACATAGCCGGCGTGGCCGGAGCGGTCCTGATCGATCAGGACCAACTGCGTCGCACGGTGGCACGCATCGCCCACGAGATCGTGGAGCGCCACGCGGAGCCCGACCGGCTGGCCCTGGTGGGGATCCACACGCGCGGCGTTCCGCTGGCGCGGCGCATCGCCGTGTTGATCGGGGAGTTCGCGGGCACGGAGCCGGCCTTCGGTACGGTGGACATCGCGCTCTATCGCGACGACGTGGGGCTCGACGGCCGGCGCGGGGGCCTGCCGGTGGTGGGCGACACGGTCCTCGACTTCGACGTGTCTGATCGCGCCGTGATCCTGGTGGACGACGTCCTGTTCACCGGGCGCACCATCCGAGCCGCCATCGACGCGATCTTCGACTACGGGCGGCCCCCGCTGGTGCAGCTGGCGGTGCTGGTGGACCGCGGTCACCGGGAGCTGCCGATCCGGCCCGACTACGTGGGGAAGAACCTACCGACCGCGCGGTCCGAGCGGGTGAGCGTGCACCTGACGGAGACGGACGGGGTGGACGAGGTGGTGCTGGAGAACAACGAGGGGGGCTCATGAAGCGGCGATCGCTGATCACCGTGGCGGATCTCGACCGGGCGGAGATCGCGCGCATCCTGCGTGTGAGCAACCGCTTCGCGGAGGTGATGGAGCGCGACATCAAGAAGGTGCCGACGCTTCGGGGGCGCACGATCATCAACCTGTTCCTGGAGCCCTCGACGCGCACGTCCACCTCGTTCGAGCTGGCCGGCAAGCGCCTGTCGGCCGACGTCGTCAACGTCAAGGGCTCGGGGTCGAGCATCGAGAAGGGCGAGACGCTGAAGGACACGGTCATCACCCTCGACGCCTACGCGCCGGACGTCCTGGTGATGCGCCACGCCTCGGTCGGCGCCTGCCAGATCGCGACCCGCTACACCGACGCCTCCGTCGTCAACGCGGGGGACGGCAAGCACGAGCACCCCACCCAGACCCTGCTCGACCTCTACACCATCGAGCGCGAGGTGGGGCCTCTCGACGGGCTGCACATCGCCTTCGTGGGAGACGTCGCGCACTCGCGCGTCGCCCGCTCGGGCATCCGCGGCTTCCAGACGATGGGCGCGCGGGTGACCCTGATCGGGCCGCCCACGCTGCTGCCCCGCGACGCCGAGGAGGCGCTCGGGGTCGAGACCTCCACCGACGTGGCCGACGTCCGCCACGCCGACGTCGTGTACGTCCTGCGCATGCAGCTCGAGCGCATGGGCAAGGGCGGCTTCGTGCCCTCCCTGCGCGAGTACGCGGCGACCTACGGCATCAACCACGCGCGCCTGCGCCCCGGCCAGCGGGTGATGCACGCGGGCCCGATGAACCGCGGCGAGGAGATCTCCGGTGAGCTGCCCGACGACCCCGAGACGCTCATCGAGCGGCAGGCCGCCAACGGGATGGTCGTACGGATGGCCGTCCTCTACCACCTGCTGGCCGCGCCGGCGAGCGCCCTCGAGCCCGCGGAGCCGCTGGACGCAGTCGCCGTCTGATGGCGGTCGCCCTGGTGCAGCGGCCCGGACCGGCCGCCTCACTGGTGGTGCGCGGCGCGCGGGTGCTCGACCCCGCCGCCGGGATCGACGAGGTCCGCGACCTGGTGGTGCGCGACGGCGTCGTCGGCGGCTCTCCCGACGGCCTCGAGGAGGTCGACGGGGCGGGCTGTGTCCTGGTCCCCGGCTTCGTGGACCCCCACGTCCACCTACGCACCCCGGGGCGCGAGGACCTGGAGGACATCGCCAGTGGCAGCCGCGCCGCGGCGGCGGGGGGCTTCGTCACGATCCTGGCCATGCCCAACACCCGCCCCGTGGTGGACACCGCCGCGGTGCTGGGCGCGCTGCTCGACCGGGCCGCCGAGGACGCCGCGGTGCGCGTGGGCTTCTACGCCGCCATCACCGTGGGCCAGTCCGGCGACGAGCTGACCGAGCAGGTCGAGCTGGCCCAGCTCGGTGCGGCGGGCTTCACCGACGACGGCCATCCGGTCGCGGACGCGCAGATCATGCGCCGCGCGCTCCAGTACCAGGGCATCACCGGGCTGCCGCTCGTGCTGCACGAGGAGGACCCGCGGCTGTCGGGGGTGGGGGTCATGCACGAGGGCGCGGTGGCCAGCCGCCTGGGGCTCGCCGGCATCCCCTCGGTCTCCGAGAGCGTGGCCGTCGCCCGCGACGCGGCCCTCGCCGAGTACGAGGGCGGGTGGATCCACGTGTGCCACGTGTCGGCCGCCGAGACCGTCGAGGAGATCCGCCGGGCCAAGGCGCGGGGGGTGCGCATCACCGGCGAGGTCACGCCCCACCACCTCGCGCTCACCGACGCGGCCGTCGAGACGCTCGACCCCGCCCGGTACAAGATGAACCCGCCGCTGCGCGACGAGTCGGACCGGGGCGCGCTGGTCGCCGCGCTCGCGGACGGCACCCTCGACTGCGTGGCCACGGACCATGCGCCGCACGACGCCGACGACAAGGAGGTCCCCTTCGAGGAGGCGCCCTTCGGGGTCACCGGCCTCGAGACGGCCTTCGCCGCGTGCCACACCCACCTGGTGCGGACGGGGGAGCTCGACCTCGCCCTCCTGGTGAGTCGCATGAGCCAGGACCCGGCCGCCGCCCTCGGGCTGCCCGTGCCGTCGCTCGAGACGGGCCGGCCGGCCGACCTGGCGCTGATCGACCTCGCTGCGGTGGTGCGGGTGGGCGAGCCGGGGTTCCAGAGCAAGTCGCGCAACTCGGCATTCCTCGGCGACGACCTCTACGGTCGCGTGATGCTGACGATCGCGGGAGGGCAGATCGCATGGAGGGTGTAGAGACACGGCACGCGGCGCTGCTGCGCCGCGAGGACACGGGGCTGATCCTGGTCGATGTGCAGGAGGCCTTCCGGCCGGTGATCGACGGCTTCGACCGGGTGGTGGCCAACTGCGGGCTGCTGGCCGAGGGCTTCGGCGTGCTGGGCCGCCCGGTGCTGGTGAGCGAGCAGTACCCGCAGGGGCTGGGGCAGATCGTCCCGGAGCTGGCCGCGCGGTTGCCCGAGGGCGCCCAGACGGTGGAGAAGCTGCGCTTCTCCGCGTGCGGGGTGGGCGCCTTCGACGAGGCGCTCGCCGCCGCCGGCTGCACGGCCTGGGTGGTCGCGGGCATCGAGACCCACGTCTGCGTGAACCAGACCGTGCACGACCTCCTCGCCCGCGGGCTCGAGGTGCACGTGGCCGCCGACGCGGTCTCCTCGCGCACGGCCGGGAACCGCGCCCTCGGCCTCGAGAAGATGTCCGCCGACGGCGCGCGCGTCACCAGCGCCGAGATGGCCCTCTTCGAGATGCTCGAGGTGGCCGGCTCGGCGGAGTTCAAGCAGATCTCGAAGCTGGTCCGGTAGCGGTGGTGGCGACCGTCGTGCTCGAGGACGGGCTCGTGCTCGGGGCCCGCGCGGTCGCCGCCCCCGGCACCGCCCTTGGTGAGATGGTCTTCACCACCGGCATGAGCGGCTACCAGGAGGCGGTCACCGATCCCTCCTACAGGGGGCAGATCCTGTGCTTCGGCGCCCCCATGATCGGCAACTACGGCGCCGGCGACCGGCACGACGAGAGCGCCCGAGCCTGGCCGCCGGCCGTCGTGATGACGCGGGCCGGCGACGCCCCGGGCGCGGGCGGCGCGACGGGCTGGTGCTCGTGGCTGCGCGAGCGCGGAGTGGTGGCCGTGGACGACTGCGATACCCGCCGGCTGGTGCGCCGCCTGCGCGACCACGGGGCGATGCGCGGGGGCGTGTCCACCGAGCTCGGGCCGGAGGAGCTGCTGGCGCGCGTGCGCGAGCACCCGCGCCTCGACGGGCGCGACCTGGCCTGCGAGGCCGCGGGGGCGCGCCGGTCCCTGGGCGGCGACGGCCCGCGGGTGGTGGCCATCGACTGCGGCATGAAGGCGAGCATCGCCGCCGGGCTCCTCGCCGCCGGCTGCCGGCTGGAGGTGGTGCCCGCCGGGACCACCGCCGAGCAGGTGCGGGCGCTCGACCCGGACGGGGTGCTCGTCTCCAACGGCCCCGGCGACCCGGCCGCGGTGACCCAGGTCATCGGCGTGGTGGGCGAGCTGCTGGGCGAGGTCCCGGTGCTCGGCATCTGCCTGGGGCACCAGCTGCTCGCCCATGCCCTGGGCCTCCAGACCCGGCGGCTGCCCTTCGGCCACCGGGGTGCCAACCACCCGGTCCGGCGCTCGGGGGACGGCGGGGTGGAGATCACGGTGCAGAACCACGGCTACGCCGGGGTCTCGGACGGCCTCCCGGACGGCGTGGAGGTCACGCGCACGAGCCTCTTCGACGGCTCGGTGGAGGGCATCGCCGCGCCCGAGCTGCGCGCCTGGTCGGTGCAGTACCACCCCGAGGCGAGCCCGGGACCGCGCGACGCGCGCTACCTGTTCCGGGAGTTCGTGGGGGCGCTCGGCGGGGCCGGCTGATGCCGCGGCGCGACGACCTCCACACCATCCTGCTCCTCGGCAGCGGCCCGATCGTGATCGGCCAGGCCGGCGAGTTCGACTACTCGGGCACCCAGGCGGCCACGGCCCTGCGGGACGAGGGCTACCGCGTCGTGCTGGTCAACTCCAACCCGGCCACGATCATGACCGACCCCTCGGTGGCCGACCGGACCTACGTGGAGCCGCTCGACGCGGAGGCCGTCGAGGAGGTCATCGCCATCGAGCGCCCGGACGCGCTGCTGCCCACCCTGGGTGGCCAGACGGCGCTCAACCTGGCGATGGAGCTCGCCGCGTCGGGCGCCCTCGAGCGCCACGGCGTGGAGCTGATCGGCGCCGACGTGGAGGCCATCCGCCGCGCCGAGGACCGCGAGGCCTTCCGCGACACCATGGCCGCCGCCGGGCTCGCGGTGCCGGACAGCCGCGTGGTGACCGACCTGGAGTCGGGGCGGGCCGCGGCGCGGGAGCTGGGTCTGCCGGTCATCCTCCGGCCCGGCTTCACCCTGGGCGGCGAGGGGGGAGGGGCGGCGCACACCCCTGAGGAGCTCGACGAGCGGCTGCGCAGCGCCCTCGACGCGAGCCCCATCGGGCAGGTGCTCGTGGAGCGCTCGGTGCTGGGGTGGGCCGAGATCGAGCTGGAGGTCATGCGCGACTCGGCGGACAACGCGGTCGTGATCTGCTCGATCGAGAACCTCGACCCGATGGGGGTGCACACCGGCGACTCGGTGACCGTGGCCCCGGTGATGACGCTCTCCGACCCCGAGCTGCAGACGCTGCGCGACGCGTCCCTCGCCGTCATCCGGGCGGTGGGGGTCGCGACCGGCGGGGCCAACGTCCAGTTCGCGCTCGACCGGGTGACGGGCGAGATGGTCGTCATCGAGATGAACCCGCGGGTCTCGCGCAGCTCCGCTCTGGCCTCCAAGGCCACCGGCTTCCCGATCGCCAAGGTCGCGGCCCGCCTGGCGGTCGGCTACACGCTGGACGAGCTGCCCAACGAGATCACCGGGGTCACGCCGGCCAGCTTCGAGCCCACCCTCGACTACGTGGCGGTGAAGGTGCCCCGCTTCGCGTTCGAGAAGCTGCCGGGTGCCGACACGGAGCTGACGACCCACATGAAGAGCGTCGGCGAGGTGCTCGCGCTGGGCCGCACCTTCGGGCAGGCCTTCGGGAAGGCCATGGCCGGGCGCGAGCTGGACGTGTCGCCGCGCACGCCGGCCGACGTGGACGAGGCGCTCGCCCTGCTGCGGACGCCGTCGTGGGATCGCTACGACCTGATCCTGTGGGCGCTCGACCAGGGCGTCGACGTGGGGCGGCTGAACGAGGCCACCGGCGTGGACCCCTGGTTCCTGGGCGAGCTGGCCGCGCTGGCCGAGGCCCGGGCGGCGGTTCGCGGCCCTCTCGACGGGCTCGACGCGGATGCCCTTCGCGCCGGGCGCCGCGCGGGGCTGAGCGACCGTGACCTGGCCGACGTCACCGGCTCCGACGAGGCCGGCGTCTGGGCGCGCCGTCGCGCCCTCGGCGTGCGGCCGACGCTCCACGCCGTCGACACCTGCGGCGCGGAGTTCGCGGCGCTCACGCCCTACTACTACTCGGCCTTCGAGAGCGAGAGCGAGCTCGCCCTCGACGACCGGCCGGCC
>JAXIPH010000008.1:0-3248 GCA_045403035.1 Thermoleophilia bacterium
CCATCTGCGGGCGCTCGCGTTTGCTGCGGAGATCCCGCCGAGCCGCGTCGACGAGGTGTTGGAGCTGGTCGAGCTCGCGGCCAACGCCGACCGGCGGGTGAAGACCTACTCGCTCGGGATGCGGCAGCGGCTCGGGCTCGCTGCGGCGCTGCTGGGCGATCCCGAGCTGCTCGTCCTCGACGAGCCCTCGAACGGGCTCGATCCGGCGGGGGTGCACGGGCTGCGCAGCTGCCTGCGCAGCTTCGCCGAGGGGGGCCGCACCGTCCTCGTCTCGAGCCACATGCTGGCGGAGGTGGCGCAGGCGGTCGACCAGGTGATGATCATCGACCGCGGGCGCCTCGTCGCGGCGGCGGGGCTCGACGAGCTCACGGGCGGCCGAACGCTCGAGGAGGTCTACCTCGGGCTCACCACCAGGCGGGCGTCGTGACCGCCGCGCTGCGCGCCGAGCTTTTCAAGCAGCCCTCGACCCGGACCGCCCTCGGCCTGTTCGGTGCCATGCTCGGCCTCGTCCTGTTCGTGGTGCTGCTCCACGGCTTCGGCCTTGGCGCCGAGAACGTTGACAGCACCTCGGAGCAGCTCACGGTGCTGTTCGGGTGGGGTGAGGTCCTCGGCGCGCTCTTCGCCGCCCTGCTCGGCGCGATGTCGATCACGGGCGAGATCCGCCACGGCACGATCCGGCCGACGTTCCTCGTCAACCCTTGGCGCGGCCAGGTGGTGGCCGCGAAGGTCTGGGCGAGCATGCTGATCGGGACCGGGTTCGGGCTCGTCGCCGGAGCCGTCGCGGCGGGGGTGGGCACGGCGGCGCTCAGGGCGCGCGGGATCGACGTCCGGCTCGGCGCGGGCGACTACGCGCTCCTGGTCACGGGGGGCGCGGCGGCGGCGGCGCTGTGGGCCGCGATCGGCGTCGGTCTGGGCGCCGTCGTTCGCAACCAGGTGCCGGCGCTCGTCGGCATCTGCGCCTGGCTTCTGTTCGTCGAGAGCCTGCTGGTCGGCGACCTCGGCGACGTCGACGACGTCGGGCGGCTCTTGCCGGGCGCCGCCGGAAGAGCGATCAGCGGGCAGGACCCGGACACGTTGCTGGCACCGGGGGTCGGCCTCGTCCTGCTGGCCCTCTACGCGGCCGCTGCGGCGGTGGCCGGTCGCCTCACAACCTCTCGCCGCGACTGCGTCTAGCCTGGCTAACTAAGCGCCTCTCGCGGCGCGTGTCCGCCGGCCGGCCAGCGTGATCCTCGCAGAGGGCCCCGCTCGCGAGAGCGCGATTGCGATCGTCGTGGAGTACGGGTGACCACGTCGCCGTCCGGCACGGTGCTGGGCTCTCGATCGCCGGCGTCCTCGGCAGGGTCACCGCCGCGCAGGCCCGCCGCGCCGTCCGCGCCAACGCGCCGTCCCCGCGCTCCGTGCTCGGGACCGCGCTCGCGGGTGAGCCTTCTTCCTCGCGGCGTGCCCCGCCGGGAACTCGCGTCCCAGCCCTCGAATGGACCCGGCTGTTCTGCAGGCCATGTAGGCGCGTCCCCCCGCCCGACTGAGGCCCGCCCGGTCGAGCTGAATACCGTCGGAACCCGATGAGGGGGCGGCGGTCTCCAGCGACTAAACCGGCGTCTGGGTCGGGGACCGCCTGCGTCGGAATGAGCGCCGCACCTGGACCTATCGGGCGCCACCCGGGACTCAGGCCGGGCCGACCGCCCTCGCCTCCCGGGCCTTCGAGTCGACCGCAGTCGGCTGCGCCGGGTTGGTGGCCACCGTCACCTCATCGGCCGCCCGGCGCACAGTCGCGCGCTATTGGAAGGACTTCGCCGCGGTGATGCCGAGAGGCGCCTCGATCCGGTGATGCGCGAATCGGGCAAGCATGCAAGCGGTGCACTCGACGCGCCGCGAACCGAGCGCGACCTCGACTCGCGACCCCTCGTAGAGGTCGAATCGTGGTCGTGTCACCAGCCTCCGGGCCGATGCGACAGGCGCCTACCTCACCCAGGAACGGACGGGCGTGGCCGGTCCTTGCTCCCGCCCAGGGCTGCGAGCCGCTCTCGATACTCCACTGCGTCGATCTCGCCCCGGGCCAGACGTTCGTCCAGGATCTCCTGGGGGCCGGGGCGGCGGTCCGCGGGCGCCGTTTGGTCGCGCCCCCGCAAGAGCAGGAGGGCGCCCCACGCGAGGAGCCCCCAGAACACCACCATCCCAAGACTCATCATCAGCCAGCCCCACCACGCGAAGTCATCCTGCCAGTGCATGCCGCCTCCGATGCCCTCGATCCACAGCAACCGTAGAACCTTGCATTCGCCTTCCGCAGCAGCGGGGTTGAGACCAGGCTCCGCCCGTTATCTCTTCCCCCGCCCGCGGGAGCCCCCGCCCATGCCACCCATCATCATCCACACCATCGCGCCCATCATGAGCATGCAGGGGATGAGGAACAGGAGGAAGACCGGGTTCGCGAGGGCCACGGAGAGAATGACCGCGAGGACGACGATCGCGATGCACCCCCACATCATCTTCATCGAGTGAGTCATGCACCCACGGTAGCCCCCGCCCATCCTGAGCGCGCCCGTGGAGGACCGCAGCGGCGTGTGGAATGAGCCGCAATTTCATTGGTCCGTCACATGAGTCGTGGGCCCCTGGGATACGGCGCCGGATACTCGCATCCGGCCGTTGCCCGACGGGCCGTGCGGGCTTCGATCTGGGGCCCGTCCTGGTTCGCCCCCGTGGGTCAGCCGTCGCGAGCGGCCCAAGGCACCTCGCCTGGCGCTCGGATCCGCCGGCCGCCGGCGTCCTGACCGGGCGGTCCGATCAGCGCGAGCGGCGCATCTGTCCGGAGACCAGGTGGCCGAGATCGGCGTCCCGTCCACCGCCGGTGGTGTGGGCGGGAACCTTCAGGGCGAACGACGTGCCCCGGCCGCCCTCGAGCTCGAGGGTCCCGCCTTGGGCTTCGGCCAGCTCGCGCGCGATGGTCAGCCCGAGGCCGGCGCCGCTGCTGCGCTCTGCCGCGCCGGAGCCCCGGTGGAAGCGCTGGAAGATCCGGCGTCGCTCCGGACCGATGATTTGTCCTCCCGCGTCCTCCACGCGCAATACGGCAACCCCGTCCTCCCGGCTGGTCGAGACACGGACGGGCCGCCCGTCGGGCGCGTACTTGAGGGCGTTCGTCAGGAGGTTGGTGGTGATCTGGAGGACGCCGTCCCGGTCGGCCTCCGCCCAGCACGGCGACGCGTCGAGGACCAGGTCGATCCCCCTCAACTCGAAGGCCGGCGCGAGCCCTG
>JAXIPH010000101.1:0-18042 GCA_045403035.1 Thermoleophilia bacterium
TGGGCGCGCCGATGACGAGGATCTCGAGGCCCTCCGGCCCGGCCTCGTAGCCTCGCCACGTACCGGGCGGGACGCGCACCGCGTCCCACTCCTTGAGCTCGACGATCTCGTCGTCGAGCTTCATCCGCCCGCTCCCGCGCACGACCACGTAGACCTCCTCCTGCCTCCTGTGCGTGTGGCCGTACGGGAAGCGATAGCCGGGCGGGACGCGCCGGACCCATTGCCGCCTCTCGCCACCGACCCCAATCCACCGGCGTCTTCTGGCGACTGTTCCCACGAGGTTCCCACGGGGAAACCGGGAGGCGGCCACCGGTTGAGGTCGCGGCGGAACCCCCCGACGGCACGGCGTCGCCGTGAGAGGGCTGTCTTCCCCCGGCCCGGGAGCAGGACTTCTCCCCTGGGGCTACCGCGCACTCCTGCTTGGGGAGACCCTGGGACGTCACGACGCGTATCCAGCTCTGCGGCCGGCGATCCCCTGGCCGAGCGGACGGACCGGCTCATTCAGAGCTCGAGCGCCGAGACGATCGAGACGGCCATTCGCACGGCGAGCCCATTCGGGGAGTCCGTTTCAACACGCAGGGCCCGGCGGGGCTCAGATGAGCTCAGCGGCTCGCTCCGCGATCGCCAGGATCGCGGCGTGGATCGGGCCGGTGGTGATGACCGGGATGACCGAGGCGTCCGCCACGACCAGGCCAGAGACTCCGTGGACGCGCAGGTCGCCGCCGACGACCGAGACGAGCGGGTCTCGGCCCATCGCGCAGGTTCCGACCGGGTGGTGGTGCGTGACGGCAGCCCGGGCGACGAACGCGTCCACGTCTCGGTCGGCCCGCACCTCGGGGCCGGGCAGCAGCTCCTCCTTGCGCCATTCGTCCAGGGCAGCGCCGCCGGCCACCCGGCGCGCGAGGCGCAGCGCCGCGCGGAAGCGCTCGCGGTCCTCCTCGGCGGAGAGGTACCCGGGGTCGATCAAGGGTGGGTCGAGCGGCCCGGGGCCCCCCAGCGCGATCCGGCCCCGGCTGCGGGGGTGGCATACGCCGAACATGAGGGTGAAGCAGGTCCCGGCCTCCGGTCGCGTGAAGGAGTCGCTCACCGCGGGCAACAGCACGCAGGTCGTGACGATGTCCGGCGCCGGGCCGCCCGCATCGTTGACGTACAGCAGCGACTCGGAATGCTGCAGCCGGGACGGCGGCACCGGGTGCCGCGCGCGGTAGACGTTGCCGGCCGCCAGGAGGTGGTCGTGGAGGTTGCGCCCCACCGCCGGCAGCTCCGCCGTGCAGCCCAGGCCGTGCGGCGCGAGGTCCTCGGGGGCGCCGATGCCCGACCGCATCAGGATGAGCGGGGAGGACACCGCTCCGGCGGCGAGCACCACCGTCCCGGCGTCGAGCACCCGGCGCTCCCCGCCGATGACGGCCTCGAGGCCCGTTGCCCGCCCCTGCGAGACCACTACCCGGTCGACGAGGGCGTCCGTGACGACCTCGAGGTTGGGGCGTGCGCGCACCGGCTCGAGGTACGCGTCGTACACGCTGACGCGCCTGCCGTCGCGGATCATGAGGCTATTGCGCGCGGGCCCCTCCATGCGCGGGCCGTTGTGGTCGCCCGACGGCGCGAAGCCGGCCTCCTCGGCGGCCAGCATGTACGCCTCGGCCACGGGATGCAGGCGGTCCGGCAGCCAGACGGGCATCGGGCCGTCCGCTCCGTGGTGCTTCGACGCGCCGCCGGAGAACGCCTCGGAGCGGATGAAGTGGGGGAGGAGCGCCCCGTACGACCAGCCGGGCCCGGCCGCCTCGGCCCAGGCGTCGAAATCGGCGGGGTGGCCGCGCACGTGGGCCATGGCGTGGAGCTGGCTGGACCCTCCCAGCACCCTGCCGCGCGGCCAGGCGTGGGTCCGCCCCGCGGTGCCGGGCTGCGGCGTCGTGCGGTGGCCCCAGTCGAAGGGCCCCCCGCCGAGGAACGGCCACTGGAGGGGGTCGGCCAGGCGGGGGTCGGCCGGGGGCCCGCCGGCCTCCACCAGGCGCACCCGGCACTCCGGGTCCTCGCTCAGGCGCGCCGCCAGGACGCATCCGGCGGATCCCGCCCCCACCACGAGGACGTCCGCCGGCCGGCTCACCCGGAGGGGTCGCCTCCCCCCGCCCGCGCAAGCGCCTCGGCCGCCGTGCGGCGTACCAGCACCCCCACCAGGTGGCGCTTGTAGTCGACCGCCCCGTTGGCGTCCTCGGTGGGGTCGCATCCGTCGCGCGCCAGGCGCTCCAACTCGTCGGCCGAGGCGCCCGCGACGAAGGCGTCCTCGGCGGCGCGGAGTCGGGCGGGCGCCAGCCCGACGGAGCCGACCGCGATGTGGGCGTCGTCAACGACCCCGTCGGCGGCGTGGACGATGCAGGTCACCGTGGCGGCGGGCCGCTCGTGGAAGGCGATCTTCTGATGGGCGACCCCCGTCCCCGCCGCGAGGGCCGGCACGCGGACGGCTGAGATGATCTCCCCCGGCGCCAGGGCGGTCTGGTAGGCGCTCAGGACGAAGCCGTCGATGGGGACCGTCCTGGCCCCAGCCGGCCCCCAGACCTCGATGCGGGCGTCGGCGGCGAGCAGGAAGGTCGCGGGATCCGAGTGCGGATCGGCGAACGCGAGATTGCCGCCGAGCGTGCCGGCGCCGCGGACGCGCACGTTGGCGACGCCGGCCGTCATCGCCGCCAGCGCGGGCCAGCGCTCGCGCACCAGGGACGATCGCTCGATCGCGCGATGGGTCGCGCCGCCCCCGATCACGAGCTCGTCGCCGTCCAGCTCCAGGCGCCGGAGTTCGGCGATGCCCTTGACGTCGACCACGTGGCCGTAGTCGGCGAAACCCAGCTTCATCACGAGCAACAGCTCCGTCCCGCCGGCGTACAGCACGGCGTCGTCGCCCAGGCGCTCCATCAGCGCGCCGGCCTCGTCCAGCGTGGCCGGGGTGTGGATCTCGAACGGCGGGAGCCTCACGGGCCGGGCGTCACGAGGGCGTCGCCGGCCGCCAGGACCTGGAGGGCTGCCTCGAGCCCGTCGCCGACCCGCACGTCCACACCGAGGTCCGCCATCCCGCGGCCGAGCGCCGCGAGCGCGACGACGGGGGTGAGCGAGGCGGCCGCCGGCCCCATGTGGCCGAGTCGGACGAGGCGCTCCTTCAACTCGCCGTAGCCGGGGGAGAGCATCACGCCGTAGCGCTCGCGGATGTGGGCCAGCACCCCGAGGGTGTCGACGCCGTCCGGCACCACGACTGCGGTCACGCAGGAGGCGGCGAAGGCCGGATCGCGGGCCCAGAGCCCGAGCCCCATCCCCTGCACGCCGGCCCGGGTCGCGCGGGCTGCGCGGCGGTGCATCGCGATCGACGCGTCCAGCCCCATCCCGAGGACCACGTCGCAGGCCGCCTCGACGCCCGCGACATCGACGACCGACGGGGTGTAGGGGAAGCCGGTCCGGCCGCCCTCGATCCAGCGATCCTTCCAGTCGAGCAGCGACAGGAAGGATCCCCGGGGGGCGGCGGGGTTCGCGCGGATCGCCTCCCACGCCCGATCGCTGACCGACACGAGCGACATCCCGGGGGGGCCCGCCAGGCACTTCTGGGGACCGGCGACGCAGAGGTCCAGGCCCCAGCCGTCCACGTCGAGCTCCTCGCCGCCCAGCGATGAGACCACGTCCGCGACCATCAGGGCGCCGTGAGTCCGCACCACCTCGGCGATCTCGTGAAGGGGGTTGAGCACCCCGGACGGCGTCTCCGAGTGCACCACCGCCACCAGGGCGGTCTCCGGGTGGTCCGCGAGGGCGCGGGCGACCGCGGCCGGGTCGACGGCCTCGTCGTACGGCACCTCCACCTCGACGAGCTCGGCGCCATACTCCTCGAGCCACAGGCCGAACCACTTGGCGTACACGCCGGAGACGAGGTTGAGGGCGGTCATCCCGGGACGTACCAGCGCCCGCGCAGCCGCCTCCAGGCCGAGCACGGCCTCGCCCTGCATCAGCACAACGTCGCCCGAGGTGCGGAACAGCTGAGCCACCTTGCGCTCGGTGCGTGCGAACCTCTCCAGGAACACCGGGTCGTAGTCGTAGACCAGCGGCGCACCCATGGCCGCCTGGACGCTCGGCCAGGCGCCGGTGGGCCCGGCCGTCAGGGTGAAGCTCGGCTCACGCATTGCGCCTCCTTCGGCGAGATCCCATCAGAACCCAAAGCAGCAGCGCGAGCCCGGCCAGGGCGGCCGCGGCGACGCGCGGGTCGCGCAGGCGGTCACGGGCGATCCCGAGGGCCAGGCGCCCGCCCCGCAGCGGCTCCGCGGACGCGGGGGGCTCGGCCGTCGCGGGCGCGCCCTCCCGGGGCCCCGGCGCCGCGAGGCCGGCCTCCAGGCAGCCGGCCATCTCTCCCACGAGCCGCCGTGCGACGTCCTCCACGATGCCCTTGCCCATCTGGGCGGCCCGGCCGGAGAGGGCGACGTCCGCCTCCGCGACGACCCGCGACCCGGTTCCGGATGGCTCGACGCGCATGGCGATGCGCGCCGACGCGGAGCCGCCGCCGCGCGCCTCGCGGGCGTTGCCGGCCATCACGGCCCGCAGCGCGGCGTCGTCGCGTTCGTCGATGCGCACCTCGCCCTCGTAGGCCAGCCGCATCGGTCCCAGGCGCACCGTGACCCGCACCTCGCGGCCGCCGTCGGGGAGAGGGCCCACGAGCTCGGCGCCCGGAAAGCACGGGGCCACCCGCTCGAGGTCGAGCAGGAGGGGGTAGGCCTCGGCCGGGGGGCGGGAGATGGCGAACCCGGTGTCGATGCGCATCAGCGGGCGCCCCGCACGTACGGCAGGCCGAGTGCCGCCGGCAGGTAGGCCCGGCGGCCGAAGACGATCAGCACCACCATGACGGCGACGAACGGGAGCAGGAACACCACGTCGGTGGAGATGTCGATGCCCGCGATCTGGAGTGCGTCGGAGAGCGACAGCGAGATGCCGAAGATGAACGACCCGATCAGCACCCAGAGCGCCTTGCCGCGGGCGAGCATCGCCAAGACGATCGCGATGAAGCCGCGCCCCTGGGTGATGAAGTCCTCGAAGAGGCCGGCCGCCGTGATCGACAGGTAGGCACCCCCCACGCCCGCCATCGCCCCTCCGAAGAGGACGGCCCAGCTGCGGGTGGCCCTCACGCTGACCCCGGCGGCGTCGAGCGCGGCCGGCTTGTCGCCGGCGGCCCGAATGTTGAGCCCCATGTGGGTCCTGCGCATCATCCAGGCCACCACCGCCACCAGGATCAGCCCGATGTAGACGATGGCGGGCTGGCTGAAGAGGCTGCCGTCGCTCGACTCGCGTCCGCCCACCACCGGGATGTCCGACAGCAGTGGGATCGAGACCCGGCCGGTCTCGCCGAGTGTGGGGCGGCTCTCGGCGAACTGGGCGTCGAAGATCATGGCGGTCGCGCCCTCGGCGGCCAGCGTGATGGCGATGCCGACGACGATCTGGTCGAGCCCGAGCCAGACGCAGAGGATGACCATGATGATGCTGACCGCCGCTCCGGCACCGGCGCCCGCGAGGAAGCCGAGGCTGGTGGAGCCGCTGTGGTACGCCGCGACGAATCCCACGTACGCGCCGACGAGCATCGTGCCCTCGATGCCGATGTTCAGCACCCCGGCGCGCTCCGAGACCATCTCCCCGAGCGCCGCGAACAGCAGCGGGATGCCCGCGAGGATGCCGCCCGCGATCAGGGCGGTGATGACCTCCTGGGTGAACAGCTCGCTCAACCGGGGCTCCTCGTCCTGCGCCGCACGACGCCATGCATGTAGCTCGGGCCGAGGCCCCGGCGGCGCCCGAGCAGCTCGGTGACGCCCATGAAGAGCAGGATCAGGCCCACCAGCAGCAGGGTGAACTCGTTGGAGACGTCGGCCTCCTGCGTCGCGAAGTCGCCGCCGATGGTCAGCAGGGCCAGGAATGCGACGAACGGGATCACGGCGATCGCGTTGAACCGTGCCAGGAAGACCAGGGGGACCACGAGCAGCCCGAAGGCCGGGTTCCAGTCGGCGCGCACGTAGCCCCAGATGCCGAGGATCTCCGACGCCGCCGCCAGGCCCACGAAGGCCCCGCTGACGGCGAACGAGAGGACGATCAGGCGCGGCACCGAGATGCCGACGTGGGCGGCGGCGCGGGCGTTGGCGCCCAGCACGGCCAGCCGCAGGCCGAACGACGTTCGGGACATCAGGTACCAGGTGACGACCGCCCCGACGCCGGCCACCAGGACGCCCACGTGGATGCGCGTACTCGGGATCGTGGGCAGCAGGTTCGTGAACGGGATCGCCCTGGTCTGCGGCACGTTCGACGCGATGTCCTGGAACTGCTCCTTGATGAGGATGTTGGCCAGGTTGATCCCGATGAAGGTCATCATCAGCGTCGTGATGATCTCGTTGACCCCGTAGTAGGCCCGAAGCAGGGCCGGCACGATGGTCCACACCGCCCCCACCGCCGCGGCGATCAGGAACAACAGGACGAACAGGAGCCAGTCGGGGATCGTCCCGAACAGCTCGGGCCCGATCCCCGCGATCACGGCCGACGCGAGCAGGAACTGCCCGTCGATGCCCAGGTTCCAGATCCTCGCCTTGAAGACGTAGATCAGGCCGCAGGCGATGAGCAGCAGGGGGGCCATCCGCATGACCGTGTCCTGCCAGGCCGACAGCTCGACGCCGCCGGACCAGATGTTGCGGTAGAAGGTGATCGGGTTCGCGCCCAGAGCCAGGAGCACCAGCCCGCCCGCGACCAGGGCCAGCAGCACGGGCACCACGGAGCGCACGACCGACTCGGCCACGCGCCCGATGCCGGCGACCGCCCGCGCCCGGTCGCCGCGGGTCTCCACGGGAGGGGCCTCGAGGGTGCCGGGCTCCGGTGTCGCGGTCTCGCGACTCATGCGGCGGCCGACTCGGAGGCCCGGCCCACCATCAGCTCTCCGACGCGCTGCTCCGCGCCAGGGCCGTTCTGGACGATGCCGGTGAGCCGTCCACGGCTCAGCACCGCGATCCGGTCGCAGAGGGCGACCAGCTCGTCCAGGTCGGTCGAGATCAGCAGAGCGCTCACGCCCTGGCCGGCCAGCTCGCGGATGCGCGCGCGCACGGCCCGGGTGGTGAGAATGTCGAGGCCGTAAGTGGGCTTGTTGTAGACCACCAAGCGGGGGTCGTGCGCGAGCTCGCGCGCCAGCACGACCTTCTGGACGTTGCCGCCCGAGAGCGTCCCGACGCGCGTCTGCGGGCCGGGCGTGCGGATACCGTACTCGGCGATCTTCCCGACCGCGTTGCGCTCCACCTCGCGCTGCCGGACGGTGCCGCGCCGCCAGAATGGGGTCTGGCCGATGCGCTTCAGGACGAGGTTGAGGCCGACCGAGAGCGCGGCGACCGTCCCCTCACCGAGGCGGTCGTCGCTGACGTACCGAAGGCCCATCCGCTCGCGCTGCCGGACCGAGAGGCGCGAGATGGAGACGCTCCGGAAGCGCACGTCCCCGGCCGACGCCGGGCGCTGCCCCGCGATCGCCTCCGCCAGCTCACGCTGGCCGTTCCCGTCGACGCCGGCGACGCCCAGGATCTCCCCGGGGCGCACCTGCAGCGACACGCCTTGCAGGCCCATCTCGCCCCCGTACGCCGCCACGTGGAGGTCGTCCAGCTCGAGCAGGGGCTGTGCAGGAAGCTCGGCGCGGGGCGAATGCCCCTCGACGTGGCCCTGCAGCTCCACCAGCTCGGGCTCCGGCGCCGCCTGCTCCCCGAACATCATCCCCACGATGACGGCCTGCAGCTCGTCGTGGGTGCGGCCGCCGAGATCCGCGGGGGCGAGGCGCCCGGCCACCCGGCCCTGCTTGAGCACCGTGACGCGGTCCCCCATGCCGGTCGCCTCGTGGAGCTTGTGGGTGATGAGGACGACCGCGAGGCCGTGGCCCTTCAGCCGCCCCAACGCGTTCGCCAGCTCGGTCACCCCTTGCGGGGTGAGCATGGACGTGGGCTCGTCGAGGATCAGGACCTTGGAGCCCCGCCAGAGCGCCTTGACGATCTCGACCTGCTGCTGCTGCCCGAGGCTCAGCGACCCGGCCTCGGCGTCCGCGTCGACCTCGATGCCGAGCATGGCCGCCACCTCGGCGAGGCGCGCACGCGATCCGCTCTCGTCGAGCCGGATCGCTCGCGAGTCGCCCATCATCAGGTTGTCGAGCGCGGTGAGCGTCGGCACCAGCGTCGTGTGCTGGTAGACCATGCCGATCCCGAGCTCGATCGCCCGCTTCGGGGATCCGATCCGGACGGCCTGCGCGCCGATGCGGATCTCGCCGTCGTCCGGCTGCACCATCCCGGACAGGATGTTCATGAGGGTGGACTTGCCCGCTCCGTTCTCGCCCAGCAGGCAGTGGACCTCGCCCTTCCGGATCTCCAGATCGATGTGGTCGTTCGCCACGACCCCGGGGAAGGTCTTCGTGATGCCCGAGAGCTCGACGGCGACCCCGTCTCGCGCCATGCCCTGTGTACTGGTGTCGTTGGTCTCGGTCATGCGCCCCGTACGCAGGGACGACCCGGCCGCCGAGGCGACCGGGTCGTCGTCGGTGGGTGTGCGGCTAGCCGATCAGCTTGTCCAGCGCCGCCTGCGTCGGCGTGAGCGGGACCTCGATGCTGCCGTCGGCGACGCCCTGCTGCGCCGTGTCGATCTCGGTCCACACCTCGGCGGGCGCCTTGTCGGTCTTCAGCAGCGAGATGCCGTTTTCGACCGTCAGGTCGTAGTTCGCCGCGCCGAAGGTCCCGGCGCCGATGTCGGCGATGGCCTGCGTGTAGATGTCCGTGAAGTCCCAGAGGACCGACGACAGCAGCACGCCCTCCTTGTCGACCGCCGTCTTGTCGCCGATCACGTCGATGAAGAAGACCTTCGACGCACCCGCCGGGGGCTTCGCCGTCTCGACGGCCTGCAGCATCCCGAAGGAGGCGCCGTCCCCCATGCCGAACACGACGTCCGCGCCGGCCGCGATGACCTGGGCGGTGACCCGCTTGCCGCCGGCCGAGTCGGCGTAGGCGGCCTGGCCGATCTGCGCGAAGCGGAACTCCACGTCCGGGTCGACGCTGCGCGCGCCGGCCACGAAGCCGCCGGCCTGCTTGAACCAGTTGGTGTCGGCGGCGGAGATGACGATGCCGAGGGTGCCGGTCTTGGTCGTCCTCGCGGCCAGGATGCCCGCGAGGTACGCGCCCTGCTGGCTCGAGGTCTCCACGTCGGCCACCACGCCTTCCTTGCCGGCCGTGGGGGCATCGAAGACGATCGTCGGGACGTCGAACTGCGTCGCGACCTTCGGGGCGATGGTGTTGTAGCCGCTGGCCTGCGCGATGATCAGCTCGCTGCCGCTCTGGGCCAGGCGCCGCAGCACGGGCTCGACGTTGTCGTAGCCGATGCCGTCCGCCACCTCGATCTCAGAGCCCGCGGCGGTGGCCGCCCGCTGGGCGCTCTCGACGCCCTGCTGGTTCCAGCCGTAGTCGTTGGCCTTCTCCGGTGCGGCGATCCCGATCTTGGCGACGGCCGACGCGGCCGCCGGCGCCGAGGAGGTGTCGGCGCTCGAGTCGTCGTCGCCGCAGGCGGTGATCCCGAGGGCCGCGATGACCGCCACGGCCGCCAGAGAGCATTTCATGAGGAATCTCATGCCGTTCCTTTCTGCCGGTCCGCTTCCGGGCGGCGTGCGGGAGATCGCGCGTGATTTCGACCTTGGCAAACTGTTGACAACAGACATGTGTGCGCGTTTCTATCCCACGGGTGGAGCGCCGGTCAACGGGCGCGGAGGCGATATGGCGAGCGGTGCGGTGAGGCAAATCCAGGGAGCCGACGGGTCCGTCGCGGGCCCGATCGAGAACGTCACGCTGTGGGAGCGCGTGCACGCCCACCTGCGCGACGAGATCCTCGCCAACCGCCTCCCGCCGGGCACCGTCCTGTCGGAGGTCCCGCTGGCCGCCTCCCTCGGGGTGAGCCGCGGGCCCGTTCGCGAGGCCATCGGCCGGCTCGCGGCGGAGGGGCTGGTGACCGTGCGGCCCAGGCGCGGGGCGATCGTCTCGGCGCTCAGCCACGAGGAGTTCCTCCAGGCGTACCAGGTGCGCGAGGCGCTCGAGACCCTCGCGATCCGCCTCGCCGTCCCGCGGCTGGCCGACGAGGACCTCGACCGGCTCGACGGCCTGGTCGAGCGTCAGGCTGGGGCGGTCGACCGGGACGAGATCGAGACCTTCTTCGACCTCAACAGCGAGTTCCACGAGCTCCTCGTGCGGGTGTCGGGCAACTCGCCGCTCCAGGACATGTACCGCCAGCTGATGGGCCACATGGGGCGCTACCTGACGCGCTCGCTCGCCCTTCGCGGAACCGTCCGCCGCTCGGTCGTGGAGCACCGCGCCATCGCACGCGCCTGCCGCGCCCGCGATCCCCATCGGGCCGAGCGCCTGCTGCGGAACCACATCCGCGTTCCCCAGCGGCGGCTCGAGGCCCCCGGCAGCGAGGAGGTCGTGCTCAAGCGATGAGCCTGGAGTTCGGGGTGAACCTCAACAACCGCGAGCCGCTGATCGCTCCCGACTACGACCTGCCGATGCTGCTGTCGCTCGCCGAGCGGGTCGAGGAGCTCGGCTTCGACTCGGTGTGGGTGGGGGACAGCCTGTTCTCCAAGCCTCGCTACGAGCCCATCGCGCTGCTGTCGGCCATCTCCCAGCGCACGACGCGCGTGGGCCTGGGCACCGCCTGCATGGTGTCCTCGACCCGCAACCCGCTCTATCTGGCCCTGGAGTGGGCGACGCTGGACCGGCTCTCGGGCGGGCGCACCATCCTCGGCACCGGCGCCGGCAATCCCGAGGAGGGCGTGCGGCGGGAGTTCGCGGCGCTCGGGCTGGACTTCGCCAAGCGGGCGGCCATCTTCGAGGAGGGGCTGGCAGTCATCCGCGCCCTCTGGACGGAGGGGCGCGTGACCTTCCACGGCGAGCACTTCCACTACGACGACGTCTCGTTCTACTCGGGCACGGAGCTCGGGCCGCTCATGCCGGTGCAGGCGCCGCCGCCGATCTGGGTGGTCTCCAACCCCCGGCTCGTGGGCACGGCCCCGCCCGCCACCATGGAGCGCCGCATCCTGGCCGCCTGCCGCCGGATCGTGCGCTACGGCGACGGGTGGATGACCTGCTGCCGGGCCGAGCACCCCGAGGAGCTGGTGGAGCAGCTCGACTGGATCCGGCGCGTCGCGGACGACGAGGGCGCCGACTTCGACCGGCTGAAGGTCTCCTACCAGGTGACCATGAACGTCGGCGACTCGGAGGACGAGGCGCGCGGGGCCTTCGGCGACTACATCGGCAAGTACTACCCGGAGCTGTCCCAGGCGATGGACCTGGGCAACTGGGGCCCGGTGGGCACGCCCGACCAGATCGGGGAGTGGCTGCGCGCCTTCGCCGAGGCCGGAGTCGACCACTTCGTCTGCCGCTTCGGCGCGATCGATCAGTTCGGGCAGGTGGAGCGCTTCGCCCGAGAGATCCTGCCCAGATTCACCGCAGAGAGAGTGAGGTAGCCACATGGCGCGTGTTGAGCTGCTCGATGACGCCACCCTGGTGGTCGACGTCTGCATGTCGGTGGAGGCCGATGACGTCGTGACCATCATCTGCGACGACGAGAACCGCGAGCAGGCCGAGGCCGTGGCCGAGGTCGTGGTCGCGCGCGGGGGATGGCCGGTGATCATGAACAACGAGCACCAGGTCCGCCGCGGCCGGGCGGACGTGCGCTTCCCGATGGCCCCGCCGCGCAACCTCCACCAGGCGATGGTCGCCTCCGACGAGGTGATCATCATCACCAACCTCGAGTGGGCCAACCGCTTCGCCCACGTCTCGGCGGTGAAGGAGACCTGCGCCGCGAACGGCAAGATCGCCTCGGTCGAGCCCGGCATGGGCTCGTGGGGGCTCACCGTGCAGGACCTCCACAACGCCATCGCCCGCGCCAAGCACGCGATGGCGGTGCTGGAGGGCAAGAAGCACATCCACGTCACCACGCCCGCCGGCACCGACTTCCACGTCTCCATCGAGGGGCGCCCCTCGTTGGAGGTCACGCCCATCAAGCACCGCGGCCAGATGATGGGCCCGGTCCCGCTGTGGGCCGAGGTGGCCTTCGCCGCCGTGGAGACCTACACCCACGGCACCGCCGTCGTGGACGGGGTGATGCTCGGGATCGGCCTGGAGGGGCAGGTGCACGAGCCCATCACCTGGACGATGGAGAGCGGCCGCTGCGTCCTCATCGAGGGCGGCGACGAGGCCGAGCGCCTCAAGAAGGCCATCGACGGGGTGGAGAACGCCACGGTGCTCGGCGAGTTCGCCTTCGGCGTCAGCGACAAGGCTCCCTTCGGCACGCCCTCAGAAAAGGGGCGCGTCGGCACCGTCCACATGGCGCTCGGCGACAACCACAACGCCTACCCGGGCGGGCAGAACGTCTGCTCCCTGCACCTCGACGGCGTGTTCCTCAACGCCACGATGATGATCGAGGACGACGGCACGTACATCCTGAGGGACGGCGCGTGGGCGCTGTGAGCCAGGTGTCGGTGGTGCCGGTCGCCGACGTCGATCCCATCCCCCTGCCCGGCGACAGCTGGAGCCGGATGCTCGTGACCGCCGACCGCGTTCCGGGCACCGTCAGCTCCATCGGCTGTTCCGTGTTCACGCCGGGCACGGTGCTTTCGCCCGTGCGGCACGAGACCGAGGAGCTCGCCTACGTGGTCTCCGGCGCCGGAGAGCTCCGCCTCGATGCCGGGGCCGTCGCGTTCCGCGCCGGCGACGCCCTGCACATCCCGGCCGGCGTCTGGCACGCCGTGGCCAACACCGGCGACGACGAGGTCGTGATGGTTTTCGGCTTCCCCCATCCGGACTACCCGCCCACGGAACGGGCCTGATGGCTGACGGCCGCCTCCGAGCCGCCGCCGCGGCCCTGGTCGACGTGCAGGGCCTGCGCGAGGAGGTGGCCGACGCGTGCCGAGTGCTGGCCACCGAGGGCTACACGGACCTGACCCTGGGGCACGTGAGCGCCCGGGTGCCCGGACGCGACGCGATCCTCGTCAAGCGCAAGGGCCTGGCCCTCGACGAGGTGCGGCCCGAGGACGTCGTGATGGTGGACCTGGACGCGCGCCCCATGGAGGA
This sequence comes from Thermoleophilia bacterium, assembly GCA_045403035.1. Taxonomy (GTDB): domain Bacteria; phylum Actinomycetota; class Thermoleophilia; order Miltoncostaeales; family Miltoncostaeaceae; genus CAVXDY01. Next base: position 13,125 of record JAXIPH010000101.1, read on the forward strand.
CGGCGAGGCCGACCTGCATCTCGAGACCGCCCTCCACACCGAGGTCTACCGCGCGCGCCCGGACGTCGGAGCGGTCGTCCACGGCCACCCCCTGTTCGCCACCGCGCTCGCGGCCACCGGGGCGCTGTTGCAGATGCTGACCCACGACGCCGTGCTGTTCGCCGACGGCCTGCCGCGCTACGAGGCCAGCCCGGACCTGGTGACCTCGTCGGCGGAGGGGGCTGCCGTGGCGCGCGCCCTCGGGCCGAGCCGGGCGGTGCTGATGCGCAACCACGGGGTGCTGGTGGTGGGATCCACCGTCCCGTGGGTCGTGGTGGCGGCCGCCACCCTGGAGCGCGCCGCCCGCATCCAGTCCATCGCGGGCACGATGGGCGGACCGCTCGCCGCGATGAGCGCCTCGGACGCCCGCCGCCTGTCGCCCGAGAAGTACCGAGACGCCTTCGTGCGCGAGTACTGGGAGGCCTGGCTGCGACGGGTGGGGCGATGAGCGGGGCGGAGCAGGTGACGATCGAGACCACCGTCAACGGCGCGGCCCTGCGCCTCGAGGTGCACCCCAGCGACCTCCTGCTGGACGTCCTCCGCGACCACCTCGGACTCACGGGCGCCAAGCGGTCGTGCGACGTCCAGGTCTGCGGGACGTGCACCGTGCTGCTGGACGGTCAGCCGGTGAGCGCCTGCACCACCCTCGTCCACGAGGCCCGGGGCCGGACGGTTCTGACCATCGAGGGCCTGGCCGAGCTGCCCGAGTTCGCCCGCATGGAGGAGGTCTTCACGCGGCACTCGGCGCTCCAGTGCGGCTACTGCACGCCCGGGATGGCGCTCACGATCAGCGCGCTGCTGGCCTCCGGCGAGCTGGCCGACGACGAGGCCACGGTGCGCGAGGCGCTGTCGGGGAACATCTGCCGATGCACCGGCTACCGCGCGATCATCGACGCGGCGCGGGAGCTGGCCCGATGACCACGACCCCGTCCACGCCGCTCGAGACCGGCTCGGCGGTCGGCCACTCCGTGGCCCGGATGGACGCCGCCGAGAAGCTGCGCGGCCAGGCGCGGTACGTCGGCGACATCGCGGTCCCCGGGATGCTGCACGGGGCGGTCCTGCGAAGCGAGATCTCGGCCGGCCGCATCCGCTCGATCGACACGGCCGCGGCGCAGGCGATGCCCGGTGTGCGGTGCATCCTGGTCGGGGCGGACCTGCGGGATCTGGACCCCTTCTACGGCCACGCGATCCGCGACCGGCCGATCATCGCGATCGACGTCGTGCGGTTCGCGGGGGAGCCGGTGGCGGTGGTGGCCGCCGAGACCGAGGCCGAGGCGACGGCGGCGGTGCGGGCGATCCGGGTCGACTACGAGCCGTCTCCGGGCGCGCTCGACCTGGACCAGGCCGTCGCGCCGGACGGTCCTCTGGTGCACACCGAGGCCGCCCGCGGCGGGGCGTTCCACGGGCTCGGGAACCTTCCCGAGCGCCTCGGCAACGTCTGCTACCGCTACGAGCTCGACTGGGGCGACACCGACGCGGCGTTCGCCGAGGCGGACGTGGTCGTGGAGGACGTCTACGAGTTCGGCTCGGCCTACCAGTACTCGATGGAGACGCACGCCTGCATCGCGCAGGTCGAGGGCGAGGACATCACCCTGTGGGCCAACTGCCAGCACCCGTTCCTGGTCCGGGCCGAGATGGCGTCCGTCTTCGGCGTGCCGCTCAGCCGCGTGCGGATCATCGTGCCGTTCCTGGGCGGGGGCTTCGGCTCCAAGTCGTACACGCGCATGGAGCCGCTCACGATCGCCGTCGCGCGCAAGGCCGGCCGGCCGGTGCGGGTCGTCAACCGCGTCGACGAGGCCATTCTCACGTCGCGGCAGCACGCGATGCGCGTGAAGCTGCGGACGGCGGCGCGGGCGGACGGCACCCTCATCGCCCGCGAGGCGCGCTGCTGGTACGACACCGGTGCGTACGCCGACAACGGCCCCCGCGTGGTCGCCACCGGCGGGGACGCGGCACCGGGCCCCTACCGCTGGGAGGCGGCCCGCGTGTGCGCCGACTGCGTCTACACGAACACGTCCCCGGCCGGCTCGTACCGGGCCTTCGGGGCGGTGCACATGCAGTGGGCGGGGGAGCAGCAGGTTGACCAGATCGCGCGGCGGCTCGGCATCGATCCGCTGGAGATGCGCCGGCGCAACCTGCTCCCCCCCGGCGGGGTCATCCGTCCCGGCGGCAAGCCCCTCGATGCCGATCTCGTGGGGGACGTCGAGAAGGTGGCCGCGGCCCTCGGATGGGGCCGCGACCGCGAGCCCTGGGTGGGGCGCGGCCTGTCGGTGGGGGTGCTCGCGGCCGGCGCCCACCCGGTGTCGTGCGCCACCGTGCGCCTGGAGGCCGACGGCGAGGTTACGGTCTTCGTGGGCACCACGGAGGTCGGGCAGGGCGCGCGCACGGTGATGTCCCAGGTCGCCGCGGAGGTGCTCGGCCTGCCCGTCGAGCGGGTGCGGATGCAGGGCACCGACACGCGCTTCACCCCCTACGACCGGTCCACGGGCGCGAGTCGCTCCACCACGGTCGCCGGGCTCGCCGTGCAGCGGGCCGCCGAGGACCTGCGGGCCCAGCTGGCGGCGATCGCCGGCGGCGAGCCCGACCCCGCCGACCACGTGGCGCTGATGCGCCGCCACTTCGGCTTTGCTGGCGGCGAGCTGATCGGCCGCGCCGACGTCCACCCGGAGGGCTCGGGCTCGTACGAGGAGGGCCCCGTGTTCTGGGAGGTGTGCGTGGCCGCCGCCGAGGTGGAGGTGGACCCGGAGACGGGCATCGTGCGCGTGCGCCGCACGGCGACCTGCGCGGACGTGGGCCGGGCCATCAACCCCGGCTTCGTGGAGCGGCAGGACGAGGGCGCCACGTTGCAGGGCATCGGCACCGGACTGTTCGAGGAGGTTCTCTTCGACGGCGGGCTGCTGAGCACGGAGTCGCTGCTGGAGTACCGGGTTCCGACGACGCGCGACGTCCCCGACCACATGACCTGCGTCATCGTCGAGAACGCCGACGGGCCGGGCCCGTTCGGCGCGAAGGGCTGCGGCGAGGGGGGCCTGGCGGCGGTCGCGGGGGCGGTGGCCACCGCGCTCGCGGACGCCGGCGTGCCCATGACCGTGCTGCCGCTCACCCCCGAGCGCGTCTGGCGGCGCATCCGATCCCTGAACACACAGAGCCGGGAGGTCTGAGGTGGCGGAGTTCAAGCGGGCGGCAGTGATCGGGACCGGCACGATGGGGCCCGGGATGGGCGCGACCCTCGCGCGGATCGGCATCCCGACGACCATGTACGACGTCAGCGCCGAGGCCCTGGAGCGCGCGAAGGCCGGCGTGACGCTGGCCGGCAGCGTCCTCGACCGCCTCGATGCGCCGGCGGCCCCGGGGGGCTCGGTGACCTTCAGCGACGACCTGGCCGCGGCACTCGAGGGCGTCGACATCGTGCTCGAGGCTATCCCGGAGCGGCTGGAGCTCAAGCACGAGATCTTCCTGGAGTTCGAGAAGCACGTGAGCCCCGACACGGTGCTGGCGTCCAACACCTCGGGCATCCCCATCACCGCGATCGCCGGCGTCTGCGCGCACCCCGAGCGGGTGATCGGCAACCACTGGTCGAACCCGCCCCACCTCATCCCGATGATCGAGGTCATCCCAGGGGACCTGACGAGCCAGGAGGTGGTCGACCGCACCTGCGCCCTGATCCGCGAGATCGGGTACCACCCCGTGGTCGAGAAGGAGGTCCCCGGGTTCGTGGAGAACCGCGTGCTCTACGCGATCATGCGCGAGTGCCTGGACCTGGTCGACCGGGGCATCGTCTCGCCCGAGGCGCTCGACCTGAACGTGCGCTGGGGCATCGGCTACAAGCTGGCGGTGATCGGCCCCATGGCCCTCCTGGACATGGCGGGCATGGACATCTACAACGCGGTCGGGTCCTATCTGAACAAGGACCTCTGCAACCGCGACGACGTCTCCTCGACGGTGGCGGGCCTGATCGAGCAGGGGCGGCTGGGCATGAAGACAGGGGCCGGCCTGTTCGACTACACCCCGGAGCAGATCGACCAGCTGCGCAAGCAACGGGCCGGAGCGTTCGTCGCCGTGCGCAAGGCGATCGAGGCGTCGGAGGCGCCGCCGTCGTGAGGATCTGGCTGCTGGACTCCGGCTCGCTGGTCATCGACCAGGCCCACATCACCTGGAACCTCGGCTGCGGCACGCCGGTCCGCTTCCCCGTCTACTCCGTCCTCGTGCAGCACGACGACGGGCTCTTCCTGTTCGACAGCGGCTACGACCTCGAGCACGTGAAGGCCGTTCTGCCGTTCGAGCTCCCGGAGCAGGCCTCCGAGCAGACGATTCCGGCCCAGCTGGCGCTGTGCGGCTTCTCGCCCTCGGACGTCGGCACGCTGGTGATGTCGCACCTGCACTTCGACCACGTGGGCGGCAACCGCCACCTGCCGGACGCCCGCGTGCTCATCCACGCCCGTGAGATCGCCCAGGGCCGCGCCTGCGAGCCGTTCGAGCGCCTCGGCTACTCGGACCGCACCTGGGATCACGAGCGCGCGCGGCTGGTGCCCGTCACCGGCGACCAGGAGGTCGCCGCGGGCCTGCACCTGCGGGAGACCCCCGGTCACACGGTGGGCCACTATTCGCTCCTGGTCACTCCCGAGAGCGGCTCGAACATGCTGTTCCCGTTCGACGTCGTCTACACCGCCGACGCCTACGAGCGGGGGATCCAGGCGGGGTTCCACGTCGATCCCGTCGCCGGGGTCCGCTCCATCGCCCGCATCAGGGCGCTCGCCGAGGAGCACGGCGCGCAGATCTTCTTCACCCATGACATCGACGCATGGGGCACCTACCGTCACGCCCCCGACTTCTACGAGGTGTAGCAATGGGCAAGCTCGAGGGACGCGTGGCCATCGTC